>JACQVU010000043.1 GCA_016209585.1 Planctomycetota bacterium | reverse complement strand
GGCCGGGGATCGTCAGCCGGGGCGGGCGATCCGCACCCCCTCGCCCCGCGCCCCTCGCCCCGCGGCGCGGGTCACGGTCCGCGCGCTCCGGCCAGCAACCGCGCGGCGTTGCCGCCCATCACCAGGTCGACCTCGGCCGGGATCAGACCGGCCGCCGCCGCCGCGGCGCGGCTGTTCTGAAGCACGTCGGCGCGATAGCCGCGCGGCAGGACCCCCGTGTCGGACCCATACAGGATGCGGCTGACCCCGTAGACCGCCACGCACCCGCGCATCACGCTTTCCAGCGTGAGCGCGGCCTCGGAGAACCTTATCCAACTGTTGCTGCTGGAAGTGTCCAGGAACAGGTTAGGGCAGGCGTCGCCGGCCATGAGCGTTTCGCGGAGAAAGCCGCCGCCGAAATGGGGAATCACGAACGGCACGGCGGGGTAGCGCTGCGCCACGGTGGCCAGCGGGAGGGGATTGGCGTATGAGAGATCGTAGAGCGTGGGCGCGCCGAGCGCCTGGCGCAGCGTGATCTTCAGCGCCCCGCAGTGCGCGGTGACGATGAAGCGGTGCGCCGCGACCCGGTCCCAGAACGGCGCCAGCGCGGGAGCGTCGGGCGAATAGTGGTGCAGCACGGGGAAGAGCACCACGCCGGCGAAGCGCCGGGAATGCAGTTCGTCAAGCAGCGTGATCGCGTTGGTCGCCTTGGGGTTCACCACACAGAAGGGAACCAGCCGCCCGCCGGCGATCTCCGCGGCCCGCGCCACCTCGTCGCGCTCTTCGGGCAGGCTGGCGAACGTCACCGCCCGCTCGACGCCGGCCCGGTCCATCCCGGCCAGAAAGCCCCGCGTGTGAGCGGCCGTGTCGGCCGGCGGGAGATCGAACGCCGCCCCCTTCGCCCGCGCCGCGGCCACGGCGGCTTCCAGTGTGTCGCCGCGCCCGGCCTGCGCGTGCAGCGCCTGGTAGAAGGAGCGGGAGAAGAGGTGGGTATGGAAGTCGATGACCGGCATGGTGGCGGGCGACTCCAGCCCGCGAGGGAATGCCCGGCCGGGGCGTCAACGGCCGGCCGGCGCCGGCTTCCCCGCGCCGGGGTTGTCATCGCGGGGCGGGTCCTTCACGCACCGGAAGCCCACCTGGTGGCCGTGGATGCGGGAATCGGGCGGGACGGCGTACTTGTGCGCGGGCCGCAGCATGGAAAGGTCGTTGAACCCGGCGCCGCCTTTGATGACCTTGAGCGGCGTCGGTCCGGTGTTCGCCCCCGTCTCCTGTTCCTGGCCGGCGCGGGGTTGGTAGTCGTCAGCCGTCCATTCCCAGACGTTGCCGGCCACGTCGAAGCAGCCGAACGGGCTGACGCCGGCCGGGTAGAGGCCGACCGGTTCCGCATCGTCCCACGCGACGAGGTTGAGCGTCCAATCGAACGGCGCTCCCCAGGGGAAGAGGCGGCCGTCGACGCCGCGCGCGGCCTTCTCCCACTCGGCCTCGGTGGGCAGGCGCTTGCCGGCGCGCCGGGCATACTCCGCAGCTTCGGAGAACGTGCCGGTCACCGGGCGGTCGGCATCTTTCGCCTCGAAGTGGTGGTCCGGCAGGACGCGCGCGTACTCGGCGTGCGTCACTTCGTAGCGATCGATGAAGAACTCCGGCAGCGTGACTTCGCGGCGGGGGCGCTCGTCGGGGTCGCCCTCGTCGCTGCCCATGACGAACGGCCCGGCCGGCACGCGCACCATTCCGCGGTAGGGCCCGTCGCCCGGCTCCACCAGCGGGGGCCGGCCCCAGTCGGCCCGCGCGCCGGGACGATGGCCGGCGCGCGGGTCGGGCGCGGCGGCCAGGCGCCGCGCCTCTTCCTCAACCGCCGGTATCAGGCCGTGGTACCGGCCGAGCCAGTAGGCCAGCAACTCGCCCGCGGCTGACTCCTGCCACGTGCCTTCGAGGGCGACGGGGCCGGCCGCGGTGCGCAGCGATTCGACGTAGCGCCGCGGGCGTACGTCGTGATCGATGAGCGGGCGGAGCGACCTGGACGTGATCACGTTCACGTCCGGCCGGTTCGCCTGGTAGATGAAGTCGTAGAGCGGCCGGCGGTGGCCGGCGCGGTTGCGGAGCCAGAAACGCTCCATGGCCCGCAGCAGCCGGTCGCGGATGGCGGCGTCGTGTTCATACCGCAGCAGGTTGTAGAGCGCGGTGTAGGCCAGAGCGTCGTCCCAGGGCACCACGTACTGTTCCGGCTCCGTCACGCTGGCGGCCAGCGCCTGCTCCAGGTAGCCGTGGCGGCTGATCACCTCCCCATACTTCGCCAGGTACTTGGTGTCGCCGGTGACGTGGTGCGCGATCCGCAGGTGCGCCAGCGCCAGCAGCGCGTTGAGCGGCTGGTGGGGCAGCGTGGGCGAGAGGTTGCCCCAGAGCGTCATCTTGCCGTCAACGTCGACGATGCGCAGGTCGTGGCGCAGCACGCGGCTCATCACGCGCTCCACCAGCGCGGCGACCCGCTGCTGCTCCGTGGGCGAAGCCGCGAGATCGAAGTAGATGGCGCAGCCGAACAGGAGGTAGTTCAGCGCGTCGGACGACGGGTCCCCCAGCCAGCGGTAGCCGGGAAGCGAGGCGGAGTCATGCCACTCGTGGGGGAAGAAGAACCACTCTTCGTCGACCGTCCAGCCGCCGGTGCGCTTGAGCATGCGGGCGAAGCAGCCGTCACGGCCGGTGACGCGCTCCAGCCGTTCGAGGCCGCGGGCGGCGTTTTCGGCGCGGACGCGCGCTGTCGGATCCATGGTCAACCGGTACTGGAACGACAGCGCGGCGAGATACTGGCCGGTGTTGGTGCAGCCGTCTTCCGGGTGGCCGGTGGAGTGGTCGGCGCGGCCCTCCGGCGGAAAGAGCGCGCGCGGCATCACCACGCCCTCGTTGACGTGGTGTTGTTCCATGCCCTCCTCGTACCGGCGCATTTTGGCGGCCAGCGACTCCGCGGCGGGCTGTTCCGTTGGCGCGACCTCCGGCGCGGCGGGCACGGGCGCGGG
Source organism: Planctomycetota bacterium (assembly GCA_016209585.1). Taxonomy (GTDB): domain Bacteria; phylum Planctomycetota; class UBA8742; order JACQVU01; family JACQVU01; genus JACQVU01. The sequence goes on along the minus strand of JACQVU010000043.1, from coordinate 3,022 downwards.
TGGCCCCCCCGCGGCGGCCGGCGGCGTCACGCCCGACTCGGCGGGATTGGCGGGCGCGGGGAGGGGCACGGGGTCCACGCCGACCAGACCAGCGCGGTCGGGCGCGCGTGGAGCGGCGGGCGTGAGCCACGTCGGCGCGGCCGGCGGCTGCTCTTTCACCGCCACGGCGCGCGGCGCGCAGGCGGAGGCCAACAGCGCCAGCGCGAGGAAGCCGACGGTGGCGGCAGCGAGGTCGCGGGAGCCCGGGGGCCTGTGAGGCATGGGAGCCGGAGGTCTGGAGAAGCCGTCGCCGAAGGAAGAGGGAGCGTGCGGCGGCATCATCATCCGCGGGTCGGAGACAATCATCGCTTCAACCATCGAACACCGCGGCGTGCGAATGCTCGCGCTTCGAGCCGTCGCCTGTCCGGCGCTTAATCCAAAGCGAGCTCTTCCGGGCGTTCTCATTCATGCGGCGCGCGCGCTCCGCGAGACTCAGGGAGCAGTACTCCGCGTCGATTCGCGCGCGAATCTCACGCACCCACGCCACGCAGTCGAAGTGTTTCTCACTGCTGGTCATGAAGAACCTCCGTCGGGGTCCGTATCTCCAGCGCGGGATAGCCAATCTTGATATTCACTGAATTGTAACCCCGGATCCTTGACAGATTCACCATATGCTTGAAGTTCCAAGACACCAGCGAACTCGCCCGCGCGCAGGTCGCGACCGCGATGTGCAAAGCGTCATCCTGATACGCAGGGCCGACCACGCCATCGTCCAGGTAGGCTTGCGCGAGAATCCTTGCTTCATCGGTCACGTCAAGGTACTCGATGGCGTCGATGGGAACGCTGTCGAGCGTCTGACGCACATGCTCCGGCGCGCCTTTCAATTCCTCCAGTGTCACCGCGGAGATCAGTAAGATGATCCGCCCCCGGCGCGCTTCCTCGAAGAAAGCCCGGCTGTCACGGGAGAACTTCTCATCAAACGCGCCTCCAATCACGGACGTGTCGGCGTAAATCCTCTCCGTGATCGGCGAACTTCCCACCCCCCGCGCTCCTCTCCGCGCTCCGAACGGCTGCCGACGCCTCCTCACTCTCGGCTGAAGGGGCCAGCCGGCGATGCTGTGGCTCTCCCCTCATGGTACTTCAGTCGCTTCCGAGGCGACAACGACGAATCGCCGGTCAAGCCTGGCGCCTCACTCAAAGGCTCGAAGACGCAAATTGAAGCACTTGGCGAAGACGCGTTCCGACCGGGAAGTTTGCAGGGTACGCACCGCGCGCCATAGCCCAGGGACGCGGCGTCCGCGCGCGGGCGCTCACGAGGGGTCATCGGTCTGCTCCCCGGGGTCGGGGGCGTCGGCGACATCAACCGGGCCCGCGCCCGCGCCGGCGTCCGCTCCGGTGGCGGATTCGTCGGCGTTCGGGGCGAGGCGGACGCGATCGCGATGGGCCTGGAAGTGCTCGGTGAACGCGGCGTCGAAGGAAGGGATGACGTCGTCGAAGTCGGCGCGGTGGTCTTCATCGTTGCGCTGCATCAGCCCCTCGCGGATCAGCAGGTAGACCATCTCGCCGAAGTCGGAGCCGGAGCGGATACGCCAGCCGGCGAAGACCGTGGGCGCGAGGTAGCCGAAGGTGGCGGCGGCGAGGTCGCGAACGCCGGCGAGCAACTCCTTGGCGGTGACGTGGGCGACCTTGCCGCCGACGCCGACGGTGTAGTCGAGGGCATCGTAGAGGAAGTAGTAGGCGTCCAGCGGGTATCGGCCGTTCTTCTGGACGGCGCGCCGGAGACGTTCGTTCACGTCCATATCGACATGGTAGCGAAGGGGCGCGGTTCGCGTCCCTTGGAAAGTCGCGGCGGTGAGACCCGCGGGCTAGGGACGGATCGCCAGATCGCGCAGGATGTCCAGTCCGCGCGCCAGGGTCTCCGTGGGCACGGCGAAACTGACGCGGAAGTGGGTGTCGGCCGGCGAGAAGGCGCGACCGGGCACCAGCAGCAGTTTCCGCTCGATGGCGCGCTCGGCGAACGCCAGGCCGTTCATCTCCCCGCCCCCCGGCACGCGCGGGAAGACGTAGAAGGCTCCTTCGGGCGGCACGAAGTCGTACAGGCCGGTGAGGGCCTCGGTGACCAGCCGCGCGTGGCGCTCGTACACCGCGATCTGGGCGGTCATGTCGGTCTCGAAGGCCGGATAGACCGCTTTCTGCGCCACCGTGGGCGGGCAGACGAAGGTCATCTGCTGCATGGCCCGCATCTTGTCGATCACCTCGGCCGGACCGGTGGCCCAGGAGACGCGCCAGCCCGGCATTCCGTAGGTCTTGCCGAAGCCGGAGAAGGTGAGCGTCGGCTCGTGCAGCGCGCGGATCGACAGATGGTGACGCCCCCCGAACACGAAGCGGTCGTAGATCTCGTCGGACAGGATCACCAGGTCATGCCGCCGCGCCACGTCGGCCACGGCCTCCAGTTCCTGGCGGGTGAGCACCCGGCCGGTGGGGTTCTGCGGGGTGTTCACCAGAATGGCGCGGGTGCGATCCGTCACCAGGGCCTCCAGACGCTCGCGCCGCACCCGCCAGTCGGGGTAGGTGGAATAATAGACCGGCGTGGCGTCGCACAACGCGATCAGGCTCTTGTACACGATGAAATAGGGGTCCGGGCAGAGCACCTCGTCGCCGCGATTGATGAGACACAACAGCGCCAGGTGCAGGCCCCCGGCCGTGCCCGAGGTGAGCATCGCCGGCTCGTCCGGCGGCAGGCCGTGCCGCTCGCACAGGTGATGGCTGACGAGGCGGAGGAGATCGTCGTACCCCTGCGTCGAGGAGTATTTTCCGCACCCCGCGTCAATGGCCGCGTGCGCCGCCGCCCGCACCGGCTCGGGGATGTCGTAGTGCGGCTGGCCGATGGCCAGATCGATGGCCCCCGGTATCCGCTGGCCGCGATCGAAGATGGCCCGGATGCCGGAAGCCTGGATCCTCTGCGCGCGTTCGGAAATACGGGGGCGCATGGCGTGTGGGAGGTCGGGGGCCAGACCGGGAGAGATGGGGAGAGGGGGAGAGG
>JACQVU010000042.1 GCA_016209585.1 Planctomycetota bacterium | reverse complement strand
CGGCGCAGCGGCGGCGGCCGCGGCCGCGGCCGCCGCCTCATCGGGAGCCGGGGGAGGCGGAGCCGTTTCCGGCGCGGGTGGCGGGGCCAACGCCTCGCCGGCCGCGAGTTCCGCCAGGAGCGCGTCGGCGATCTCGCGGGTGATCAGGTTGACGCTCACCGCGAAGGCCGCCAGGGCGGCCACGTTCTCGCCCTGGAGGTCCGCGGCCTGCTCGGCGGAGGCGAGACCGCGATCGACCAGCATGTGTACGAAACGATCAGTGGCGGCGTCGGGCATTGGCCCCTCCGAAATACCAGTGGTCACTGGCCCGCGCCACGGGCGACCGCGGCGCCAGGCACGTTGACTGCCGTCCATCACCGGGAACGCCCCGGACGGTGAGACGCCGCGAAGTATACCCCCCGCGCCCGCGATTCTCAACCACCGCTCCGACGCCCGCGCCGGGTGAACGCGCCGCGGCGCGCGGCGCGGCCAGGGGATCAGAACGCGCGGATGCCGCTTTCGCCGAAAAGGGCCCGCCAGATCTCGGCGGCCTGGGTCGGGGCCGGCTTGGCGCCGTTGATGGTGATGAAGCGGTGGTCGCGCACCCAGAGATAGACTTGGCGCACCCGCGCCAGATGCTCCTGGACCTCGAAGTCGTTCGGAGTCTGCCCCTTCCGTTCACGAATGCGCGCCACCGCCAGTTCCGGCGCGACGTCCAGGAACACCACCGCGTCCGGGGGCGGGAACTGCTGCGTGTTCAGCGTCAAAAGGTCCAGCGGCGCGAACCCCCGCTGCGCCTGGTAGGCCACGGTCGAAAAGTAATACCGGTCCACGATCACCGTCTTCCCCTCCAAGAGCGCCGGCCGAACCCGGTGGGTCACGTTCCAGCGCCGATCCTCGATGAACAGCGCCAGTTCCTCCCGCGGCGGGCAGGCCGCGCGGTCGCGGAACACCTCCTCGCGCAGGCGCTTCCCCGCGGGACTTTCGGAGGTCGGCTCGGAAAGGAGCACGGCGACGTCGCCCAGCCGCTGCTTGAGAAGACGCGCCTGGGTGGTCTTGCCGGAGCCGTCGATCCCCTCGAACGCGATGAGCCTCGGGTGCTGGCGGGTGTTGGGCATGGGCCGTGCTGCCGTTGACAACTGACGACTGACAACTGACAACTACATTGTGATCCTCATCCCCTCATTGGTGTCCATTCGTGGTTCTCCGCCACGCCGACGTCGGAAGCGAACACCAGTCGCCCTGCGGTGGTCTTGAGCAACAGGTAGCAACCGCGCATCTGACCGGCGCCCAGCGCCGTCGAAGGAACGCGGCGATCGGTGTCGAGCCGCAACCGCAGGAAGTCCGGCGTTCCCGCGGCGGGGTCGAAGCGGCCGACCTCCTCGCGCGTTTCCCGCCCGCCCGCCACGTAGCGGCGCGACAGCCGTTGGCGGCCGGCGCCGTAGTCGGCCTCCAGCGTGACCAGGCGGGTGTCGCGGGCGTCGCCGGCCGTGGAGGCCGCGGCGACGTCGGCCAGCACGGCGCCGACCTCGCCGGGTTCGAGGAAGCCAAAGAAGGCGCAATCGGCCAGCAGGTCCGCGGCCAGCACGCGCGTCGTGTCCACGGCCAGCACGGCGGCGTGGCTTGAGAAGATGGCGGCGCGCCGGTTGGCGAACACCTCGCCCCCGTTCTCCTGGATGTCGCCGGCCATGCGCAGCACGTGGGAGGGGCAGAAGGCGTCGAAGCGCGCGCGCATCGCTTCCGGGTCGAAGGCGTGGGGCAGGTCCAGCAATCGCACGGCCACGTGGTCCAGCATGGGCCGCGCGGCGAGAACCCGCGTGAGGGCCGCCGCGGCGTCGCGCGTCTTTCCCGACAGCAGCAGGTGTTCGGCGATCTGCGCGATGCCGGGAATGGAGTCCGGGTGCGCGGCCGCCAGAGCGTCAAGGTGTCGCAGCGAGCCGACGAGGTCGCCCGTGTACCTCAGAATCTCCGACGAGCGCGCCAGCGCCGACTCGCACAAAGGGTCCAGCGCCAGCGCCTCGCGGTAGAGCGCGCCGGCGCGGCCGGCGTCGCCGTCGAACAGCGCCACCATCCCGCGCGCCGCCGTCCACTCGGCCACCGGTGGACCGTTCCGGCCGGCCTCGTCCAGGAATCGCCGGGCGTCCTCCACCTCGCCGCGGTCCAGAAGATCGAACGCCGCCCGCACCAGATGGCTCGCCCGCGCCCCGCCGGCGCCCAGTTCCCCCGCCCGCTGCGCCTCGGCCTCCTCCAGGCGCGCGCGCACCTGCGCCTCGTAGTCCGGCGAGCACCCCTTGCCCTCCAGCAGCCGGCCGTACAACTCCACGGCCCGCGCCTCGTCGCCGGCGGCGGTGCTGGCCTGGGCCGCCAACCAGAGATCTCCGGGACGGCCGCTGCACAAAAGGTTGCGCTCCGCGAACTTCGCGGCCTCCTCCGCCTGGCACAACATGCCGTGCGCCACCGCCAACGGCCAAGCCAAGTAACTCTCGTCGAAGTCGCTCGAAAGGCAGGTGGTCAGCGCCTCCACCGCCTCGCGCCAACGGCCCTGGGCGACGTGCCGCAGCCCGGCGCGGTACATGCGCAGCCCGCCCCGGGGCAAGGCCCGTCGCTCGCCGGCCGCGGGCATGGTCGGCTCGCCGTCGAACGAGCACGCCGCCGCGGGCGTGGTCGCCGCCACGTCGTCGTCGTCGGACGACTCTTCCGGCGGGTCCGCATTAAGTTCGTTCTCCGAGCCGGCGGACCATGCGCCACCCGAGGCGGGCTTGCTCCGAAAGAAGTCGCCGGCGGATCGAATCATCGCCTTCCCGTCCCCCAACCCCCGACCCCCGTCGCCACAGAGGCCACAGAGAACACAGCGCGGCTTCGGCCGCAACCAAACCGCGTCTAAACGCGAGTCCCGTCGAAACTGCTCGCGGGCGTTCAACACGGAGACACGGAGGCACGGAGG
>JACQVU010000041.1 GCA_016209585.1 Planctomycetota bacterium | reverse complement strand
GTGCTGGCGCTGCTGGCCACGGGCGGGGCTCGGCCCCGCGCGCTGGTTCTTGGCGGCGCCGGCGCGCTGGCGCGGGGGGAGCGTTTCGCGGCGACGATCTCCACGGCGGCGGGCGGCGATCCCGCGCGGTTGGCGATCCGCGAGGAGGCGGCCGTGAGTCCGGAGGACCTTGGACCGGATGCCGAGCGTGAAGGGCGTTGAAGACGGCCTGATGCGCCACAGCGCGATGTCCTTCGGGGACCACCTGGAGGAGTTGCGCGGGGCGATCCTGCGCTCGCTGGCGGCGTTCGCGGCGATCTTCGCGCTCTGCCTGTTCGTCTTCAGCGACGACATCCTGCGCCTCCTCACGCTGCCCTACGCCTGGACCTACCACGGAGTGCCGCATCTCGCCTTCCTGCGCGAGAACACCGTCCTGCCGCGGGACGGCTGGCTGGTCCGGTGGTTCCCCTCGCTCGCCTGGCTGGGGGAACGGTCGCTGGTGGAGGGACCGAACATCGTGGTGGACGGCATTGGCGGCGGCGCGACTGAGGCGGCGCGGCGGAGCGTGCAGTTGTTCGTCATCGGCATCGGTGAGCGGTTCATCGCCGTCATGCAGGTGGCCTTCGTGGCCGCGCTGGTGCTCACCGCGCCCATCGCGCTCTGGCAGGGGTGGCGTTTCGTCTCCGCCGGCCTCTATCCGCACGAGCGGCGCGTGGTGTGGCGCTACGTGCCCATCTCCGTCGGCCTGTTCGTCGCCGGGGCCGCGCTGGGCTATTTCTTCCTCGTGCCCATCGGCCTGCAGCAACTGCTCACGTTCGGGGCGCTCGGCGAGGGGTTCGAACTGGCCAACCAGATCACGATTGAGAACTACCTCGACTTCTTCGTCCTCTTCACGCTGGCGCTGGGGTTGTCGTTCCAACTCCCCCTGATGATGCTGGCGCTGACGGCGGCCGGGATCCTCGCTCCCGAAGACCTGGCGCGCTGGCGGCGCGTCTCCTATTTCGCGTTGCTCATCATCGCCGCGGTGATCACCCCCCAGGACCCCTATACCTGCCTGATGGTGTTCCTGCCGATGCTCCTGCTCTACGAGTTCGGCCTCCGGCTCTCGCGCCGGAAACAGCGCCGCATGCGGCTGATGGACGATGCTCCCGGCGGCGACGCCCCCCCGGACGAGAACGACGCGCGCCGAAGGCCGGCGCCCGGCGGCTCCGCGCCCGATGGGGGAGCGCCCACGCCCGCTCCACCTTCCGGCGGCAAGACGTCGGGGGAAAGGCCAGCGGCGGGCAGCCCGAAGCCCGCGCCAGCCTCGCCGCCGGAACCGGGGGTGGCGCCGGGTCCGACGCCGCGGCCGCCGCGGCTGACGCCCGCCGTTCCGACCGCCACTTCCGCGCCCTTGGTGACGGAGTCCGGCGCGGAGAGCGGGGCGGAGACGCTGGCCGCCGGGACGTTGGGCGAACCCCAGCGACCGGACCTCCCGGCGCGTGGTTCCAACAGGGCGCCCGACGCCCCGGCGGCGGGCGGGGAAGCGCGGGAGATCGTGGCCGGGGTGGACGGCAGCCACCTGATGGAGAACCCGGCGTTCGTTGATCGGCTGGAAGAACTGGTCGACGCCCGCCTGGCGCGGATGACGCTCACGCCGGCGATGCGGGCGGAGGTGCGCGCGCTGGCGCGGGAGGCGGAAAAGGCCGCCGAAACGGCCCGTGAACCGGAAGGTGAATAGCCGTCCGCCGGGCGCCGCGCGCCCGGGGGAACAGCACAGCGGAGGGCGACATGGAACTCGGTATCTGCGGTCTTCCCCAGTCTGGCAAGAGCACACTGTTCCGCGCCATCACGGGCGTCGGCTCCGCCGCGCTGGTCTTCTCCGGCGCGCGGCCCAGCGTGGAGATGGTGACGCTGCGCGACCCGCGCCTGGAACGGCTGCGCGACGACTACCGGCCGAAGAAGTTCACGCCGACGCAGTTCAAGGTGCTCGACTTCCCCGGCATCGATCTCTCCGGCTCCGCCAAGTCGCGCGCGGAACTGGTGGCCAACATCCGCGAGGCTGACGCGCTGGTGGTCGTGCTTCGCGCCTTCACCTTCCCCGGCTTGAAGCCGCCGGACCCGGTGGCGGACCTGGAGGCCCTGCGGTCGGAGTTCCTGCTCTCCGACCTCGCGGTGGCCGAGAAGCGCGTCGAGAAACTGACCCAGCAGGTGAAGCGCATGGGCAGCAAGGCCGCCAAGGAGGACCAGCGCGAACTGGAGGTGCTGGGCAAGGCGCTCGCTGGTTTGAACGAGGGCCGCCGCGTGGGCGACGTCATCGACCCCCTCGAGGAAGAGCCGTTGCGCGGCTTCCGCTTCTTCACGCAGAAGCCGGTGGTGGGCGTCGTCAATCTGGCGGAGGGAGAGGCGGCCGACGGCGCGATCGCCGATCGCCTCGCCGGGCAGGTCACCCGCCTGCTCGCCGCGCCGTTGAAACTCGAACTGGACCTGTCTGAACTGGACGGCGCCGAACGGGAGACCTTCATGAAGGAGATGGGCGTGACCACCCTGGCGCGCGACGCCCTGGTGCGCGCCGCCTACGAGGCGCTCGGCCTGCTCTCCTTCTTCACCGTGGGCGAGGACGAGGTGCGCGCCTGGACCGTCCGCGGCGGCGACCACGCCGTGACGGCGGCGGGGAAGATACACTCCGACATCGCCCGCGGGTTCATCGCCGCGGAGGTGGTGGCCTACGACGACTATGCTCGCCTCGGGGGCCACAAAGGCGCGCGGGAGAAGGGCCGCCTGCGGCTGGAAGGCCGCAACTACGCCGTGGCCGATGGCGACATCATCAACTTCCGCTTCTCGGTTTGAGCGCGGGGCGCGGCGGGTTGGTAGTTCCGCCGTGAGGCGGTCCGCGGACGTCCGGCGCGCCGCGCGACGCGGGAGACACGACGAGAACCACGAATGAACGCGAATGAACACCAATTCCCACCGGGTTCCCGGTTCATCGTTCTCGGTGAGCCGCCAACGTCCTGCTGTTCCTCATTCGTGTCCAGTCGTGGTTCTTCCGCCGGCGGCGCGGCGCGGCGCACCCGGCGTCACTTCTTCTCCGTCTCGATGTCGATGAACCAGAAGAGCCGCGTGCTGGACTTGTCCAGACGCACCTCGCGTCCGAACATCCCGGCCAGGACGGACCACTCCCCCGTGTGGCGCGGTGTCACGTGCTCCCCCAGCACCTCGTACATCGTCTTGGTTTCACGGTGGAAGAGAATACCCCACAGAATGAGCCGCAGGTCGGAGCAGTTGTACCCGCCTTCGTAGTGGACGACGAACGGGAACCCCACGCGCGTGCGGTCACGGTAGTCTTCCACGGCCGCGATCTCCAGGTCGCGGACGGCGCCGGCGCGGTCCACCCGGAGCGTGAACGGCCCGCCCCAGCGGAGATCGGTCAGCAGGGCGTCGAACGCGCGCAGGTCGGGCAGCGGTTGCTCGTCGGCCGCCACCAGCAGGTCGCCGACCCGCAAACCGCCGGCGAATGCGGGGCCGGCCGCCTCCACCCAACTGACCGCGAGGCGGCCGGCGGAAGCCGACTTCCGCGCCACGCGGGCGAAGAGGTCGTCGGGCAACTCCGTGACCTCCACGCCCAGGTGCTGGCTGTCGCGCCGGCGGGGCGCCTTCACCGGCTCCACGCGGCCCGACCCCGGTTTGGCCCCATAAACCACCTCCACCGCGAGGGGCGCCTGCGCGGCTCCCGAGCGATAGACCTGAAGCGTGTGGGTGGTTCCCGGCCGGGCCTCCTCCACGCGCATGCGCAGGTCGCCGCCGTCGGGCACCTCCTGCCCGTCGAGCCGGGTGATGAGGTCGCGCGGGCGCAGGCCAGCCCGCGCGGCGGGGCCGCCGGCGGTCACGGTCTTGACCATCGCCCCCCGCCCCAACGGCAGTTGGTGCTCGTCCGACAGCGCCTTCGGGGGCCGCGTGAACGTCAGGCCGAGGAAGGCGGCCTCCTCCCCCGACGCGGATTCGCGCAACAGCGCGTGCCGCGACACCTTCAGGCTCTCGCCCGATCCGAGGTCGAAGGCGGCTTCCTCCGGCGGGAAGTCGCCGCGCACGAAGGCCCGCCCGTAGCAGGGTTCATCACAGCACCCCGCGCCGGCGAGAACCACGGCCATCGCCAGGAACAACCCAGCCGCGACCAGGAACGTGGAACGCATGGCGACCTGCCTTCCCTTGAAATCGACGGACGGTCAACCTTCGACCTGGCGCATGAGCCGCCGGCAGCGGTCGATGGCGGAATTGATCATGGCGATTATCTCGGCCTGCACCACGGGGTCGGGAAGTTCCGCGCCGTCCCGGGTCTCGGAGTCGATGTGCAGCCCCTGGCCGATGAGGATGGCGATCCCCTTGGCTGAGGCGTCGTAGTCGTTCTGATGGCAGGCGAGCAGCGCCGCGATGGAGCGCTGCGCCTCCCGCGCCACCTCCTCCCGGCCGCGGTCGTGGGCCTCCTTCAGGAACTTGAACAGTTCCGGGTAGGGAGTGCAGCCTTCGCTCACGATGCCGCACGCGCCGGCGCGCAGGTTATCCAGGTAGAAACCCTCGTGGCCCGACAGCATGCCGAAGCCGGGACGCGCCCGCCGCGCCACCTCGCAGAGGCGGGCGAACTTCCCGGCGTCGGGCGTGGAGTACTTCATGCCCACCAGGTGTTTCGTCTCGCCCAGCAACCGCTCCAGGAACGGGGGCGCGATGTCGTAGACCTCCTCTCCCGGCGTCTTGTAGAGCACCAGGGGGCCGTCCACGGCGGCGTCCACCTCGCGGAAGTAGTCCCACATCACCTGCTCCACGCCGCGGCCGCGGCGGTCAGGCTCCAGGGCGAAGGGCGTGGTCAGCACGGCGGCGGCGGCGCCCCGGGCGGCGGCCAGCCGCGCCAGTTCGATGCTCTCGCGGGTATACCCGTCGGTCCGGGTGTCGGGCCCGCGGAAGACGCCCATCGCGCCCATGAGGAAGGGGATGCGCCCGCGCAGGTGGTCCGACACCGTTTCCAGAACGGCTTCCACCTCGGCCCGCGTCCAGGTCTTCCACTTCCCCACGCCGGAACGGAAGAAGACGGCGTCCACGCACCGCTTGCTGACCACGAAGTCGAGGTAGCGCCGCATTCCGTCGTGGTCGATCGACCGGTCGCCGAACGCCGGCGTGAAAAGCGGCGCGACGATGCCGCGCAGGTAGGCCGGGGTCTCCGGATGCATGGGCGGCCATGCTACCGGCCACGCCGCCGCGCGGAAAGAGCCTTCGCCGCCCCCGCGGGGCGGCGACGGCCGTGAGAGTCGCGTGGAGATCGACTATGATAACACCCAATGCGGTAGCGGGTTGACAGAGGAGGCCGTGTGCCCCGTGCAGAAGTCGGGCGCGATTCGCCAGCCATGCGTACGCCGTTCAAAATGGCGTGGCGTTCGGTGGCGCTGGTGTCGGTGGTCGCGCTGCTCGCGACCGGCCAGGCTCGCGGCGAGGAAGAGGATCCGCGCGCGACCGCGCTGGCGGGGGTCGAGTTCTTCCGCGCCCGGCCCTTTCTCGCGGACCTCTCCCGGTGGCACACGGCGGTGGACCACGCCGGCCCACGCCCCTCGCGCGAGAACCTGGGGGAGACGGGCGTGGGGAACGGCCGGGCGTTCGCGCTCCTCAGCCTGGCGCTGCCGTTGAACACGCTCCACGGCATCTGCGGCCCGGCGTACGACCGCGGCGCGGGCTTCTTCTCCGACCTGACCACCACCTGGACGGCCGGGGGCCGCGCCCCCGCTCCCCGGCGCGAGCATTCTTTCCAGGTGCGCGGCGCGGCCGTGACCATCACGTGGGAACAGTTCGCCCAGCCGGCGCTGGACGCCTACACCATCACCTTCGCCCCCTGGACCAGCATGGGTGACTGGCTGGCGCCGGGCGCTCCGCCGCCGGGGGCCGCGCAGCCGCCGGGGGGAACGCGCGCGGAGATTCTCCGCTTCCTGCTGGTCAGGAACCGCGATCCGGGGGCGGCGGTGGAGCAGGTCGAGGCGCTGCTGACTTCGGCGGGCGAGCCGGGCAGCCTGACGCCGGCGGAGGCTGGTTTCATCCAGACTCGGGGCACGCGGGCGATGCTGGTGGACGGCGGCGCGCCGCGGGGCGCGAACGCGCTGCGCGTCGTGTTCGGCGATCTGCCGCCCGCCGGTGAGGCGTTTCGCGTGGTGCGGCTGCGGTTCCGCGAGGGCGGCGCGCCCTGGCCCGAACCACCCGCGGGCGGCGACGCCGGCACGCTGCGGGAACTGCGGCAGACCGTCCGCTCGTGGCGCGCGTGGTCGGCGACCGGGGCGGCCGTCGTCAGCGGCGACCCGCGGTGGGATGACTTCATCGAGGGCATGAAGGTCACGGTGAAGGTGCAACAGGCGCGCACGGGCGCCAGTTGCCCCATGTCGCGCTACACCGGAACCTGGACGCGCGATCTGACCGGGCCGGCCTTCTTCCTCTCGCGCATGGGCCACTGGCGCGACGCGCGGGCGATGCTGGACTACGCCTGGCACGCCGCGTGCGCGGCCGGCGGGTTGCGCAACATGTTCGACGCCACGCTGGCCTTCGACCCCGCCGCCCCGCCGCCCGCGCCCGACTGGACGAAGGCCGCGCTGGGCGGCCGCACGGCGGCCGAGGGGCCAAGTTACGTGCCGCTCCAGTATGAACGCTATGTCCGGTGGTCCGGCGACCGTTCCATCCTCGACGGCCGCCGCGCCTTCCTGGAACACTGCGTCATGCGCCAGCGGGTCGACGAACGCGGCCTGCTCCCCTTCTCCGGCGATGAGACCTTCCGCGAAATGCTGAAGATCGACTTCAACCTGCCCGCTTCCGTGAAGGTCGAGGAGCGCTACTGGTCGTCGAACTCCGCCATCCTCTTCCTCCAGGCCGCCGAGGCGCTTTGCCGCCTCTTCCCGGATCACTACTCACCGCGGCCCGGCGGACCCTCCCCCGATCTGGCCGCGCGGCACGCCCTGGTGCGCGCCGCGCTCGACCGCCACTACCGCGCGAACGACGGAACCTTCGCCGCCTTGCTCGACAAAAAGACGCTCGCCCCCGATCCCCGCCCCTTCGAAGACGTCGAGTTCGGCTGGTGGTGGTCCGCCGTCGACCTCCCGGAGCCGCGCCCGGCGGCGCTCGACGCCCTCGTGCGCCGCCTCCAGCAGCCGGAGGGCACGCTGGTCACGGTGCCCGAAACACCGCCTTCGTTGCCCCTCTTGGGCAAGGCCGCCAAGGCGCGCCGCGGCGTCTACACCGGCATGGGTCCCGGCCTGGCGCTCGGCGCGCTCAACCGCATGGGCCACCCCGCCGCCGCGCGGTTGTTCGAGGCCATCCCCGGCCTCTGCTCGCCCAGCGGCAACCTCAGCGAAGCGCACTACACCGCCACTGGAGCCGCCGTGCACCCGGTGTACGACCGCGTGGGCGCCGGCGTGGAACTCTCCGCCCGCCTGCGCTGCTGGGAGGGCGCCATCGTCGCCGACGCCTGCGTGGAGCACCTCACCGGCCTCACCGCCCTGCCCGGCGGCGCGCTGCTCTGGCGCCCGCGCGGGCCGCCCGACGTGGCCGACGGCCGCGGCCTCCGCCTGGGCGACGCGGAACTTCGGGTCGGCGACATGGTGATCGGCGACCCCCGCGCGGAGGATGAACCGTCCGCCGCCTATCTCGTCTGCCTCGCCGGAGAGGCCGTGGTGGAGGTCGCCTCCTGGCCCGACCACCCCGTCGCGCGCCTTTCCGCGCCCCACAAGGGAGCCGCCCGCCTGGCCGATTCCCCAACCGGCCTCCCGCGCTTTCGCTTCTCGGCCGGCGGGGGGCTTATTGTCACCTTCCGGGCGCCGGAGGAGGTTCCGCGGCGCGCGCCGGATCCCCGCGGTGATGGCCGCGAAGCCCCGCCGGGAACGGGCGAGGACTTCTAACACGGGGGCGCCTCCCCGCCGCTCATCACTCCGGCGCGGGCAACGTCGCGGCGGCGGCCAGCGCGAAGGCGTGGTGCGGCGCCGCCTGGGGGCAGAGATCGCGGGCGTAGTACAAAGCGCCGAGCGCCGGCGGAGCGGAAAGCAACGCCACGCGCGCGCGCGCGAACGCCTCCCGCACACGCCCGCTCACCGTCTCCACCAGCGTCGGATCGCCGCCCTTCTGAAAGATGCTGCCGCCCAGCGCCAGCACGAACTCGTCGTCACGGGAAAAGAGCCGCGTGGCGACCGCGACGCCCGCGCGCGCCTGCTCCTCGCCCGCGCGCGCCAGAATCTCGCGCGCCGGGCCGTCTCCCGCCCGCGCCGCCTCGAACACCAGTGGCGCCAGGGCGTCCAGGTCCAGCCGCCCTGAAGAGTCGTGGAAGGTCAACTCGACGATGTCGAAGTAGTCGGTCAGCCCCAGCCGCGCGCGGATCATCTCCGCCAGCATCGTGGGCGGCCCGCGGCCGTCGAGCGAACGCGCCGCCGCCACGCAGGCGGCCTCGCCCAGGTCGGCGCCGCACCCCCAGTCACCGCCCAGACGGCCGAGGCCGCCGACCTTCTCCACCCGCCCGTCGCGGCCGACGCCGATGGCGTTGGTGCCCGTCCCGGCGATCAGCGCCACCCCCACCCCGTCCACCGTCGCCGCGCGCAGCGCCAGCAGCGTGTCGTTCACGAGGCGGCGGGCCGGCGGCGGACAGGGGGCGACGCGGTCGAGCGCGGGGCGCAGCGTGGCGAAGTCTTTCTCCCGGTCCGCTCCCGCCAGGCCATACGCCGCGGCGGCCACGCGGTCGCGCCCCACCCCGGCGCGCGCCAGCAGGTCGCTGGTGAGGCTGGCCAGCACCCGCTCGGCGCGGGCGAGGCCGCACGCCTGGAAGTTGGAGCCGGGGCCGTCCGCCCGCGCCGCGACGCGGCCGGAGAGGTCAGCCAGCAGCGCCGTGGTTTTCGTGGCGCCGCCGTCAATGCCAAGGAGATGCGTGCCCAGCGCCATCGGTCGCGGCCTCTCTGGGTGGATTCAAGGCGAGGGTGTCAGTTCAAACCCGGTACCGCCCGCGCCAGCGGGGTCGGTGGGCCGTCGGCGCGGCTGATCTCCAGGTCAAACCCCTCGCCCGCGGCCAGGCGGTTGAGGATCGCGTTGATGGTCTCAATCACCCGCTCCGCTTCCCCGGCCGGGCGGGGAAGACCGGCGCCTTCGACCGCCGCGAACGCCACGACCAGCGGCGGCGGCGGGGCGGGGCGGCGCGCGGCGACGGACACGGTGAAGGCGTGGCCGGCGGCGTGCCAGTCGAGGATGTCGCGCACCGCGTCCAGCGCCTTGAAATGGTTTTTCAGCGCCTCGGTAAAGGGCTGCCCGCCGGGCGTGGCCGTCAGGAAAAAGGTGCGGGACGGCATGGCCGAGAGCCTGTCGCGGGGACGTGGGGCGCGGCACGGCGTGGCCCCGAGGCCCACGTTCTCACGTTCCCTGCATCCGCCTCTGCCCCTCGTATCACCCCGTCCCTCATCATCGGCACGATCCCGGCGCCCCTTTGGACAATCAGCGAGCGCCCGCGGCGCGGAAGATCGTCTCTTCGCGCTCCGCGCCCACGGAGATGATGGTGACCGGCGCGCCGCACAGGCGCTCCAACCGGGCGACGTACTCCTGGAACTCCGCCGGCAGGCGCTCATAGGGGCCGTTGGAGGCGAGGTGGTCTTTCCAGCCGGGGACGAACTCGATCACGGGGCGCAACCGCATCTGCGCCGAACGGGAGGCGGGGAAGTCGGTCACGCGCCGGCCGTCGAGATCGTACGCCACGCAGATGCCCACGCGCTCCTGGCCGGTGAGCACGTCGGGCTTGGTGAGCACGATCTCCGTGACGCCGTTGATGGCGATGGCGTAGCGCAGCGCCACGGCGTCGAGCCAGCCGCAGCGCCGGGGGCGGCCGGTGGTGGAGCCATACTCGCGGCCGCGCTCGCGGATGGCGTCGCCAAGGGCGCCGGAAAGTTCGCTGGGGAAGGGGCCGGCGCCCACGCGGGTGGCGTAGGCCTTGGCCACGCCCAGCACGCGGCCGATCTCACCCCCGCGAATACCGGTGCCGGCGCTGACCCCCGCCAGCGTCGTGTTGGAGGAGGTGACGTAGGGATAGGCGCCGTAGTCGGTGTCCAGGAGCGCGCCCTGGGCGCCTTCCAGGATGATCCGCGCGCCACCCTCCACCTCCGCCCGCAGGCGGGCGAAGGTGTCGGTGACGAAGGGGCGCAGCCCGTCGCGCCACTGGAGCGCCCAGCGACGCATCTCGTCGGGCGAAAACCTCTCGCTCGCGCCGAGGCCGGCGAGCGTGGAGTTGGCTTCAATCACCCCGGCCGCCAGGAGGTCGTCGAGCATCTCGTCCTCGAACAGGTCGGCCACGCGCAGGCCCACGCGGCGCATCTTGTCGGCGTAGACCGGGCCGATCCCGCGCCCGGTGGTGCCGATCTTCTTCTCCCCCTGCGCCGCCTCGCGCCCCTGGTCCACGCGCTTGTGGTAGGGGAAGACCACATGGGCGCGGTCCGACACGAAAAGGTTCTCCGGCGTCACCCGCGACCCGCGGCGGCGGAACTCCTCCACCTCCGCCGCGAACTGTTCGGGGTCGATCACCACGCCGTGGGCCACGTAGTTCCGCGTGCCGGCGTGCAACACCCCCGACGGGAGCATGTGGGTAATGAAGGTCTCTCCCCCCACCTTCACCGTGTGGCCGGCGTTGCTCCCCCCTTGGCAACGCACCACCACGTCGGCCCGGGCCGCGAGCAGATCCACGACCTTGCCCTTGCCCTCGTCGCCCCACTGGAGACCCAGGATGGCGGCGATCTCGCGGGACGATCCCGACTTCCCTGGCTGGCGCATCGACTTCTCCGATCCCACGGGCGCCCAGCGAGTATTCCAGCCGCGCGTGCCGCGCACCCACCGGCGGCAGCCGGACAGCCACCGCGCCGCCGTCGCCGCGAGCACTGGATGTCCCGCGGTCCCCGGATGATCTGTTTCTTGCGAGAGACTCGCCTATTGAACGCCCGCGCCCCCGTCGCCGCAAGGCGATTCCCGGTCGGGGGCGCCTGCCCGTCATCGCGGGGCACAGCCGGAACAAGAGCCGGAAGCGTGAGCGACCGGGGTTGGTAGTGCGCCCGTGAGGGCGTCGGCGAGATCGCCGGAAAGCGCGAAAGGCGGGAAAGGCGCGCCCCTGAGCGTCGTGCGGCCCCTTTCTCTCCCTTCCCGCCTTTCCGCTCGTGGCGCCCCCGTGAGGGCGTCCGCCCAGACCGCCTCACGGCGGAACTACGAGCCAGACCGCCTTACGGCGGAACCACGAGCCAGACCGCCTCACGGCGGAACTACGAGCCAGACCGCCTCACGGCAAAGCCGGTCGCTCAGACCCGGCTCTTGCACGCCGCGGTGGTCACAACATCGGACCAGCGCCCAGGTCCGTCACCGGCCGCTTCCCAGCAGGTATGAGGCGATGGCTGGGAAGCGCCGCTGCCACGAGATCTCGTGGTGGTCGCCGCCCGGCTCCAGCGAAAGGCGCACCTCCCAAGGCTTCTGCCCCAACCGGAGGAGGTGGTCGTGGAACGAGGCCGCGCCGCCGGAGTAATCGAGATAGACGCCCTCGTACCAGATGCGCTCATCGGCGCCGACGTCGAGCAGGATGCGCGTCCAGTTGTGTCGCGGCCGGTCCCAGAACGGGAAGATCGCGCCGTCGCTCCAGGGGACGGTGGCCGACACCGCGCCGATCCGCCCGAACTCTTCCGGCCACTCCCGCGCCAGGTAGAGCGCCATCAGCCCGCCCAGGCTAGCGCCGAGCACGGCCGTGTTCTCCGGTCCGGTGGCGACGCGCAGGTGGCGCTCGATGAAGGGCTTGATGTGGTCCACCAGCACCCGCGCGGTCACCTGCCCGCGGCCGCGGACGTTGAGCCGTGGATAGGGCCAGGGGGTGTACTCCTCCAGCCGGCCGGGGGTGTGGTCGATGCCGACGACGATCCAGGGTTCGAGCCGCCCCTCCGCGACCAGGCGGTCGAGGGCCGCGTTCACGCACCAGGTGTGATAGAGCGCCGAGTCGGGGTGGGCGAAGAGGTTCTGCCCGTCGAACATGTAGGCGACGGGGAAGCGGCGCTCCGGCTCGGCCTCATACTGGTCGGGCACGTAGACCCGCAGCGTGCGGTACTGCCATTCGGGCGCGGAGAAGAAGTCGGTGACGATGTGGAGGTCGCCCATGCCGTGTCGCGTCGCGGGCCGCCGTCGCGAGCCGTCACTCGTCCAGGTTGACCGTGATCTCGCGCCGTTCCCCGGCCGCGAGCGTGAGGGGCAGCGCGCGCAGCCGCTCGCCGTGGGGGCCGGCGATCTCCAGCCGCGCCTCGCCGGCGGGCAGCGAGCCAGATTCCCACTCGCCAGCCGCGTTCACCGGAGCCTCCGCGCGGACCACGTCAGCCGCGTACTCCGCCGGCGGCGGACAGAAGGGCGCGACCAGCACCCGCGCCGAGAGCGCGCCGATGGTCTTGGCGCGCGCGCCGGTCACTCGGCCGCGGATCGTCGCGCCCGGCCCCGGCCGCAGGGCGCCCAGGTCGGTCGTTTTCCCCTCCACCACCTCGAACTCCACCGGGCGGTCAAGCGTCGCGTCGCTTCGGTAGACCATCAGCGCGTACTTCCCCGGCTCCAGCGGGCCGAGGTCCAAGGCGTTCGCCGGCGTCTTCGCCCGCGGCGCGAAAGGGGGCGACAACTGCTCGAACGCCATGCCCATCAGCGCCCGCTGGTGCCCATGCGCCTCCGGCGGCAAGTCGGTGCGGTAGATGTCCAGGCGCCACCGTTCGTCGCCGCTCGCGGCCCCCGGAACGGCGGTCTCGACGCGCCCCTTGACATCGCCACCGCGCGACAACCTCACCGCCATTTCGCCCGAAGCCGGCAGGACCGAGACGCCGAACCCCGGCGCGAACCCCGGCGCGCTCACCCACCAGATGGCGCGCATCGACGGCGCCACCGGACAACGCGCGCGGCCGTCGGCGCTGAACACCTCCAGGCGGTAGCAGGTCGCCGGCGAAAGGCTGCCGATGAGCGCCCGGTACCGCTCCACCGGCCGGCCGGCCGGGCCGGTCACGGCGATGGTTCCCTCCACCGCCGGCGCGAGGGCGAAGAGGGCCGTCGCGCCGGGCCGCGACTCGGTCACCTGGAACTCCCGCTTGGCCGGCAGGTAGCCCGCCACCGACACCCAGACCGCGTGGTTGCCTGGCGCCAGATCGCGGATGGTGGCCTTCCCATCCGCGCCCAGCGCCACCCGCCCGGAGACGTCGCCCGCGGAGAGGTCCAGTTCGTCAGCCACCACCGCGAACCCCCCGCCCGCGGGCAGCGGCATGCCGACGTCCACGGTCAGCGTCGTGCCCCAGCCGCCGGCCGCGAACGCCACCGCGCCGAGCGCGATGACCTGGTACCGCCTCGGCTCCGGCACGGCCAGCCCCACGGCGGCGTGCTCCCACCCGCCGGGATCGCGCGCGCGGCTGCGCACGGTGATCTCCAGCCGCCGCGCGGGCAGCGAGAAGGTGGGAATGGTGAACCGAAAAGCGCCCGAATCGTCCGACGGCCCGGAGACGCTGCCCCCGCCGTCGGTGGAGATGGAGACGGTCGCGCCAGCGTATGGCGAACGGCCGTCCGGCCCCACCACTTGGCCCTTGATGGTGGTCATTGCCGGGGGCAGCGCGTTCTCAACGGGCGGCTTGGACCACGCGACGAAGTTCTCCGGATTGAGGATCGAGCGCTCCGCGGGCGCGACGCGCTCCGCCGCTTCCCCCGGCGACTTCGGTACATTCGTGCCCTCCCCCGGCCTCGCGCCGCTGTCGGCCCCGCCGCCGGCTGGTCCGTTAGGCCCCGGGGCGGGCGTGGCGGGGGAACGGTCCACCGGCGTGGCCGCCGCCTTTTTCCCGTCGCGGCCGGTGGTCCGGGTGAGGAGCCAGTACGCCGTCCCGCTCCCCGACGCGAGGAGGAGCAGGATGAGAACGACCAGGGCTTTCTGTCCGGGGCGCATGGAATGGATGAGGTGGGGATGGTGGGTGGCCGTCACCCCCGGAGGGGGTCGGTGAGAAGCGAGTGGTGGATGGCGTTCATTTCGTCGATCACGCGGCGGCCGAGTTCCGTGGGCCGGGCGTGAGCGTTGACCACCGCCATGCCCTCGTCGTTGAGAGCGATGATCTCACGAAACCGGCTCTTGAACCAGCCGGCCTCCGCGAGCGGGTGGCTGGCCCGCAGCATGGCCCGGTAGAGTTCGGCGACGGGGATGAAGGCGTGCGCGGCCAGCAGCACGCCGGCCAGGGGGCGGGGGTCGGGCCGCACGGGCGAGGGGTAGCGCTCGGCCGGGTCGTTCTCGATCACCGGGTCAAAGTGAAATACCGTGTTGATCTTGTTGTGCTGGAACTCGTGGACCAGGGCCTCAGCCATGGTCATCACGCCGGGGTGCAGCGAGAGGTAGATCAGCCCCACCACCTCCCGCAAGGAGGCGGACTCGTGCTTTTCGGCGAACCACCCCACCGGCACGACGGTGGAGATCGTCAGCGCCATCTCCGCCGCCAGAAGCGGAAGCGCGCCGGCGATGACGTCCAGCGCCGCGCGCAGCGCCGCGCGCCACTCCTCCACCGGCCGCTCGCCCAGCGAGAGCGCGTTGCCCTGCTTGTCAGGATGGTATTCCAGAAGCCGGAACGGGTTCTCGTCCACCAGCGCCAACGCCAGCGATTCGCGCACCGGCGCGCCCGCGACGATAGGCGATATCCCCGCCGGAACGTCGCCCGCCCCCACGCCGGCCGGCGGCAGGACGCGCTCGCGTCCGGCCGCGGTCCAGACGATCTCCCCGTCCCGGATGCGCAGATCGCTCACGTCGCCCGCGACCCCGATCCCCACCCCCCGGCGCTGCGAGAGCAGCCGCGCCGGCGCGGGCACGGGAACCTCCCAGCCGCCGCCGCCGGCCGCGCCCGCGCTCGCCCGCGCGCGGCAGAAGAGTTCGAACGCCAGGTGGCCCGCCAGTTCCCGGACCAGGCGCGCATAGGCGGCGCCGTCGCGCCGCCCGCGGGTCTCCGCATGCGCCGCATGAATGCGCGATTGCACCTCCGGCGCCATCAGCGCCCCCGCCGAGGAATCCTCCCCCTCGGCGCGCGCCACCGCCCGCAGCGCGGCCTGTGCCGCCGCCAGCGTTCGCCGATCCCCCGGCGGCAGCGGCGCGACCGGCAACGCGAACAGCCGCGAAGCGAGCAGCCCGCGATACCGGGCGAGCCACGCCGCGAAGGCTGGGGGCGTGGTGAGGGGCAGCGTGAGTTCAATTGAGTCGCGCCGCATGGGTGCGGGTCCGATTATCGCCGCTCCCGGCGTCATGCGCTCCCGCATTCAGAATGCGGAAACCCAGAACGGCCGAACGCGCAATGACGGCGCTCACCGAGGGGAAACCGACGCTGACGCCCGGAACCCGCTGCTGTAGTACCGGTAGCCAGGGGCGCCCCCGGGGCGGTCCGCCGCGCGGAGGTTCCTCGCGTAGTCGTACCACGAACCGCCCCGAACCACCCGATAACCGCTTTCATTAGATATCCAAGCGGATCCATCCGTCGGCGCGCCATTGTACGAAGCGTAGAGCGTATCCTCGCACCACTCCCAGACGTTGCCAAGCGTGTCGTGCAGGCCCCAGGCGTTGGGCTTCTTCTGACCAACCGGGTGTGTGCCCGACCTCGTGTGGTTGTGTTGTCTCTCTATCCAAGCGGAAGAGTCATATCCTCCTTCGTACGTGACACCGCTGTTTCCTGAGTACCACGCGATGTCGTCCAGTTCAGGGCCGTTACGCTCACCTTTGATCGTGAGGGCGCCGGTGTAGATCGCCGTGGTCGTCCCCGCCCGACAGGCGTATTCCCACTCCGCCTCGCTGGGCAACCGCAGCCCCGTCTTCTCGCAGAAGTGCTTGCAGGCGTCCCAGGAGACCTGCTCCACCGGCGCGTCGAGACCCGCGTTCTTGAAATGCGACGGGTTGTTGCCCATCACCGCCTGCCATTGCCGCTGGGTCACTTCGTACTTGCCTATCAGGAACGACTTCAGCGTGACCCGATGCCGCGGGCCTTCGTCGCCATCGCGCCCCGGCTCGTTCTCCGGGCTTCCCATCATGAACGTGCCTTCAGGAATGAGCACGAGGCGGAGTTTCACGCCGCCGCCGAGATCCTTGTCGTATTCGTACAAGGATTGGGCGCTCTTGCCGACTGCGACCAGACCGGCGATGTCCGGGCCGAACCTCTCCCGGCGCTCAGCCTCCTGGCACTCGGCTTCTCGCTGCGCGGCTTCCCGCCGCTCGGCCTCGCGGCGCAATCTGTCGATGAGCGCGGCGTCAGGCACGGGCGGGGGCGTGGGGGCCGGCGCGGCACGGGACTGGGCGCCGGCGCGGCCGCTCTCCGGCTCGGTCTCCCGGAGCGCCTGCGAGGCGTACCACAGCCCGACCAGCCCACCAGCCGCCGCCAGCAAAGCGCCGCCAAGGGGAATCGAGCGACCACTCATGAAAGCGCCCTTCTCGCGCGCGGGCGCGGCCTGCCTTGGTGGGGCAGGCCTCCGTGCCTGCCTTCGCACTCTCCCCGCGCGCGGGCACACCGTTTCGGATCCGCCCGATCAGGCGGATCGGACGGATCCCGGCTCCGCCCGCGGGCACGCTACAAGCACGCTACTATCAATACGATACCCGTTCAAGTGCGCCCGTCCGGTTTGTAGTGCGCCCGTAAGGGCGTCGCCTTTCGGACCGCCTCACGGCGGAACTACGAACGCGGCGCCCCCGCCAGTTCGTAGGGTGCGCACCGCGCACCACGGGCCACGCGGGGAGAGAGACAACTCGCGATGGCGCGCGGTAGAGCGCCAACCCGCGATGGTGCGCGGTGCGCACCCTACACACTTCAAACGCTCGCAGCGCGCCCGTGAGGGCGTCCGCTCTGACCGCCTCACGGCGGAACTACGAACGCGGCGCGCCCCCGCCAAGGCGTTCACCGCCGCTTGGTCGGGCGGGAGGAGCGGAAGGTCCACTCGCCGTCGCGCAGCGTGAAGGTCATGGAGCCGCGCTCGAACGTGGGCAGCAACTTCGCGCCGAAGCGGGCATAGTCGCCAACCACCGCCGCGCGGCGCGGGTCGGCCTCGTAGGTGAACTGGCGGCTGGAACTCAAGACGGCGTACTTCGGGCGCACCAGGTCGAGGAAAGCGCCGAGCATGCCGAGCGCGGCGCCGTGATGGGGCGCCTGGATGAGGTCGCAGCGCGCCGCCAGCCCGCCGGGACGGACGGCGCGGGCCCGCACCTGGGCCACGCCGCGGTCTTCGAGGTCGCCGAACAGCCCCACGCTGCGCGCGCCGACGGCGACCCGCAGCACGATGGAGGTGTCGTTGGTGGTCGGCGTGGCGCCCAGCCACCCGGCGTCGGCCGGGTTGAGCGCCACGATGTCCGCGCCGCCGAACCCCTCCAGGCGATCCCCGGCGCGCAGGCGACGCACCGGCACCCCGGCGGCCTCGAACCGTTTGACCAGCGCCGCGCCCAGGGGCCGTTCCGTGAACTGCGGCGGCACGGCCAGCATGCCGATGGGGAAGGCGTGGAGCAGCGCGGCTGCGCCGTTGATGTGGTCGTCGTCGGCGTGGGAGAGGGTCAGGAGGTCGATCCGCGACACGCCCAACGCCCAGAGGCGCGGCGTCGCCACCCGCGCCCCCACGTCGGGCACGGTGGCCGAGCCGCAGTCATACATCAGCGTGCGCCCGCCCGGAAAGATCAGCACCACCGCGTTGCCGTGGCCGACGTCGAGGAAGGTGACGGCCAGGTCGCCGGACGATGCACCGGCGCCGCCGGACACGCCCGGCGCCGCGGAGGCCACGGCGTCGCCCACCGGCCCCGCGAGCAGCCCGGCCACGGCCAGGAGCAGCGCCGCGGCGGCGCACCACACGGGCCGAACGCGCACCGCGCGGCCCCACACGGCGCCGGCCATCAGCAGCAGCAGGGCCAGCGCCACCACGGGGGGAGCGCCGAAGTCGCTGGTGTGGGCCAGGGGCAGGTCGGCGCCGGCGCGAACCACGCCGTCCATCGCGCCCAGCGCCAACGTCGCGCCCAACGCCGGCGGGGCGGCCAACAAGGGGTGCAGGTGAGCCAGAAGCAGGTGCAGGAAGCCCAGGCCCAGCACCGCGCCGGTGAGCGGGATGCACGGCAGATTGCACAGCGGGGTCACCAGCGAACAGTAGTGGAAGTGGCAGAGCAGCAGCGGCGCGACCGCCAGCAAGATGATGGTGGAGGTGAAGAGGCTGCGGCGCAGCCCGCCGATCATGCGCCAGGCGATCCACCGGGGGCGGCTCATGGCCAGCGCGGAGGCGGGGTCGAGCGTTTCCGACCCGGCCCGGCCCCAGGCGAACCGGGCGGCGGCGATCATCGCCAGCACCGCGACGAAGGTCAGTTGGAAGCCGGCGCCGAACAACTCCTCCGGGTTCCAGAGAAGGATGACGATGGCGCCGGCGCCCAGAAGATTGAGGCGGTCGGCGCGCCGCAACAGCGCCTCGCCGCCAAACAACGCCAGCGCCAGCACGGCGGAGCGGACGACGCTCGGCCCGCCGCCCACCAGGCAGGCGTAGCCGAGGACGAAGACCACCAGCAGCGTCGCGCGCCGGCGCCGGGCGACGCCGGCGACGTCCAGCCCGCGCGCGACCATCCCGGCGAGCAGCATGAAGTGCAGGCCGGAGACGGCCAGCAGGTGCATGGTGCCGCTTTCCCGGAAGCGGCGGAGGTCGCCGGCGTCGAGGAAGCGGCGCTCGCCCAGCAAGAAGGCTGCCATCATCGCCGCTTGCCGGGGTGCGAAACCGTTGAACAACATGTGCGTCATGCGCCGGCGCTGCGCCGCGAAGAAGGAGATCACCGGGCTGCCAGCCTCGCGCGCCAGCAGGTCCGGCCGTTCGCCGGCGCGGAGCACGGCCGTGCGCTGCGCGCCCAGACGCGAGAGGTAGGCGGCCTCGTCCCACTCGCCCTCTTCCTCCGGCTCGCGCGGCGGGTCCAGCGCGGCCGTGAACCGAACGCGGTCGCCGTAGAACAACGGGTCGCCGCTCGCGGACAGGCGCAGCAGCGCCACGCCGCTCGCGCCGACCTCGGCGCCGGGCGGGCCGAGGGTCTCCACGCGCACCAGCGCCGTCTCCCACGCCGGCCGGCCCGGAAACCCGCGGGCGCCGGAAGCGGAAGAGAAGGCGGCGACCCGCGGGCGCGGCTCGGCCACCACCACGCCGGTCACCGTCACCGCCGGCGAGCGATCCAGGCCGGCGGCGTCAAGATCAGCCAGCAGGCGATCCAGGTGGTCCGGCGGCAGCAGGCGCGCCCACGCGGCGTGATGCGCCAGACCGCCGACGCCGACGGCGACGAGCGTGACCGCCACGCGCCACGGGCCGTTCGGCGCCGCGCCGGGCTTGAGCCAGAGCGCGACCGCGCCCGCCAGCGCCAAGGCGAACGCCGGCGCGGCGATCTCCGGCGCGACGCCCGTGACGCCCGAGAGAGCGACGCCCGCCGCGAACGCCAGCCCCGCGAGAAGCAGCGGCCGGCGGGGCCAGGGG
>JACQVU010000040.1 GCA_016209585.1 Planctomycetota bacterium | reverse complement strand
GGTGTTGGGTGCTGGGCCCAACACCCAACACCCAGCACCCAACACCGCGGTACTCCGCCTGACCCCCAACCCCAGTCCCCCTACGGCACCGTGACCGACAGTTCCTTGGTGTTCTGGTCCTCGTTGCCGCTGCTGTCCATCGCGCGGACGGCGTAGTAGTACACGATGTTGGCACCGGTCTGGATGTTGGCGTCCATCCAGGTGTAGGTCGCCTGGCCGGTCACGCCCGCCACCTTCGCCACCGGCGTCGACCAGTTCATCCGCGGCTGGGCGAAGTACATCACCCGCGGATCGACGCTGTACTGGTAGATGTTGTAGGTGATCCCCGACTGGGCGTCCTTGTTGTCGGTCGCGGCGTCCCAGCCGATGGAGTTCGCCACCACCGCCAGCGGGCCGGTGTACGGGCCGGCCGAGCGAATGCCGCTGAAGGCCGGGGGCGTGGTGTCGCCGGTGGCGCCGCCGGTGGAGCCGATGGTGAACTGCGCCGGCGCGAGGCCGGTGATCTGGTTGCCCTCCTGGATGCTGCCCACCAGCGATCCCGTCGCCACGTAGGTGCCCGCGCCGACGGCGGTGCCGTCGTTCTGCTTCTGGTCCCAGGTTTCGGTGAAGGTTACGGTCTGGCCGGCCGCGATGGGCGTGGAGGTGAGCGCCTGCGTGAACATGCGCCCCTGCGACCACGTCCAATACAAACGGATGGGAATCATCGAGCCGGGCGGGCCAGGGGGCGAAGTGACCGAGAAGTCATACTTCTGGCCGCTGTTCGTCACGTAGGTCACCGTCTTGCCCGTTCCGTTGGTGAGCCGGATGGTCATCGTCACCGGCTCGGCGAGCGCGAAGGCGCTCTTCGCCGCCCCGGCCGCGTCGGTGAGCGAGAGCGTGGCCGTGACCTGGCCGGTGGTGTTCGAGCCGCTGGTGATCGTGAAGTCTTTCCCCTTGGGCTGCGTCACGGCGTGGGAAGACGACGTGGGCGACACCGTCAACTGGCCGGAGGCGCTGTAGTCGCCGCCGCCCACCGGCATGCGGGTGTTGTCGGTCTGGTCCCAGACGGCGCTGAAGGTCTTGCTCTGGCCGGGGGCGAGCGTGACGCTGGTGAACGCCTGGGTGAAGGCCTTGCCGTACGACCACTGCCAGATGAGCAGCACCGGCAGGCCGCAGGAAAGGCAACTGCGGGTCTGCACCGAGAAGTCGAACTGCTGGCTTGACGGGAAGACCAGGCTGGCCGTGGTCGTCGAGTTGTTGGTGGCCACCAACTCGAACGTGATCTTGTCGCCGGCCGCGAAAACGCTTTGCGAAGCGCCGGCGGCGTCTTTCAGGTCGAACTTCACGTCCACCGTTCCCGTGCCCGTGCTGGATCCGATGGTGATGGAGATGGCTCCGGGCGACGGCAGCGCCGTGGGCGAGGAATTGCCGTTGACCGCGGCGGAGAGCAGGTACTGCCCCGCCGCCACCTGGTTGCCCTGGTTGTCGGTCTGGTCCCAGGTGACCGCGGCGAACGAGGTGGTGTTGCCAGCCGCCACGGTGGTCACGGACTGCGCGCCGATCGCCGCGCCGGCGATGGTGCGAACCGCGACGCCGGAGACGTCGGTCACGGTGTAGGTCTCGGTCGTGGCGCTGGTGAAGGTCACGGTCTGCGTCACGCCGGTGTTGTTCGTCAGCGCCAGCGACAACGTGATCTTGGCGCCGGCCGTGAAGGTGGTGGCCGTCTGGCCGCTCTGGTCGGACGCCGTGAACCGCGCCGACCACTGCCCGGAGGTGTTCGGCGGCGTCCCCGTGACGCTGAACGTCACCGGGTTGATGGCCGGCAGCGCGCCGGCCGACGGGGTGCCGGGAACCGACGCCCCCAACTGATACGTGCCCGAGGGAAGGTCTACGCCGGCGTCATCCTTGAGCGTCAGCGTCTCCGTGGCGGTCTGGGAAGCGCCGGGGCCGAATTTGTCCTGCGTGACCACCTGCGGAAACGCCATGCCCTTCGACCAGGTGCGCACCACCGCCCCGGCCGAGTTGGTGAACGTAAAGTCGTACCGCTGCCCGGAGGAGTAACTGATGGTTCGCGTTTCGCTCGCCTGGTTCACGATGGTCAGCGACGCGATCAGGCTCGACCCCGCCGGGAAGGTATTCGCCGCCGTCGCGTTCGGCGCCGTCGCGGCCACCGAGGCTGACCAGCCGCCGCTGGAGGTGGTGGCGTTGGTGTTGTTCAGTGTGATGCTGCCGGTGATGCCCGCCACCCCCTCCACCTTGCCGTCGTTGGGAATGAGTTTGAAATAATAGGTTCCGGACTTGCCCGGCAGGTCCACCAGCGTGTTCCAGGTGACGGCGTGGCCGGCGCCGGGCGGCAGGTTGCTGGTCTGGCCGGAGATGGTGGCCTTCGTCCAGGCCGCGCCGGAGGTGGTGGCGCGGAACTCGGCCCGGACCGCGATGGCGTCCATGTCGGGGTCGGAGAGCGTGAACGCGATGATCACGTCGCCGGTCTGGATCGCCGTCGGCGTGCTCACCGTCGCCGCGCTGGGGCTGTTCGGGTTCGACGGCTTCGCCGCCGCCAACCGGAAGTAGGAGAAGTGGGTGGTTTGCGCGGTGACGGTGTTGCGATCCACGTCGCGCGACACCACCGAGAGGTACTCGTACACCGCGCTGCCGGCGGTGTAGGTCACCATCTGCAGCGAGGTCTCGCTCGTGACCGAGGCGGCGGCCAGGTCAGCGTCGGTGTAGGTCATGGTCACGTTCACCGGCTTCTCGAACACCGTCCCCGTCGGCCCCAGTTCCATCGGCTGGCCGACCCCCACCAACTGGCTGGGAAGCGCCGGCACCGCGCTGGCCTGATCCGTTGTCGCGCTTACCGTCACCACCGTAGGCTGCGACACCGCTCCGGCCGGGGCGACCACCTGGTTGCCGTTCACCGGACTATTCGGGTCGTTCACGGTCGCTACCCCACCCGCTGACGGCGTCACCAGCGCGCTGGCGTCCGATTTGAGCGCGCTGCCCACAGCCTCCAGCGCCGCGGGGTTGCCGCAGGAGGCCAGAAGACCTACCGCGAAGACCGCGATTGCCAGAACCCGCCAGCCACCCGCGACCTGCGCCAGGATTGTGCGAACCATGACTTCACGCTCCCGATGAGCTGTTGTCGAAACCCCAACTTCCACCGGCCGCGTACCCGGTGGCGTTGGCTGCGCCATAATGCGGCAGCAAGCGCCGTTCCAACGTGATCCAAAATGATCGACCCGCGCAACCCCTGTTTCCACCCAGATTTGCACCTACCCGCACAAGGTCACACCTGGTGCACCACCGCGCGCTTGGCACCCAAGTTACCGATCGGTAACGCCGGGTGGAGAAAGTAACAGGGCGGGGCCGGGGGTCGGGCGGAGTACCGCAGTGTTGGGGGTTGGGGGTTGGGCCCAGCACCAGCACCCAACACCCAGCACCCAGCACCCAGCACCCAAAGGCGGGGGTCAGGGGTTGGGGATCAGGGATCAAAGGAGATCGTCGCCAACAGAAAACTGCTGAACAGCCGCCAAAAACTGCCGCCCGCGGGTGGTGGCGCGGGTAGAATAGGCGTCATGATCTTCTCTTGGCGTCTTGGCCTCCTGCTGGCGAGACCCCGCGAGTGGCGTCGCCCCTGTCATGTGCCCGCCTCGACGCGGCGTGCATCATGGAGAGCGTCGGCGCTCGCCTTCCTGGTTCTCTCGGCGCTCGCGTTCGGCGGCTGTTCCTCGTCGGCGACCTATCGGCTCTTCGCCTTCGAGGGAGTGGTGGTGGACCCGGAGGGTCAGCCGCTGCCGCTGACGACGGTGCGGGTGTCGGCGTCGGTGGTGGACCTGCTCGGCGCGATCCCCAGGCCCGACGGCGCGCCGCTCACGGCGGTCGCGCTGCGCCAGGCCGCGCGGCCCGGGGCGCTGCTGGGCGTCCTGCCGGCGCCGTCCACCGGCGCCCCGCGCGTCTTCCGGTTGCCGCGCGCGCGCGCCGCCAGGCTCCACGACGGCGATGACGCGCCCCCCGAAGGAAAGAACGGCGGCCGCGACGACGACGCGGAACTCCGCGACGACGACGAGAGCGACGAAGGCGGCGGCGATGACGTTGGGGAGCCGTCGCGGGAGGAGCGCTTCCTGGGCATCGATCCCGACAACCCCGGCGTCGCCACGACCGTCACCGACTTGGCCGGGCGCTTCCACCTGCGGCTCTTCCTGGTGGCGCGGCGCGGCGCGTTTCTGGGCGTGACGGTGAGCGAGGAGCAGCCGGACACTTTTCACTTCTCCGTGGAGCGCACCGGCGCGACGCCCGCGCGGCTGGTCTCCTCTCGCCGCTTCGAGCGGGCCAAGTCGGCGGAAAGCCCGCTGGAGGGGTTGCCCATCAACGAGGTGTCGCCCTTCGTGCTGGCCGCGGACACCGGCGGGGCGGGCGTCGGCGCGGCTCTGGGAGCGGCTGGGCCGCCGCCCCCCGATCTTCCGGCGCTCTCTTTCGGCGGGAAGGAGAGCGCCGCGGCGCCGGCGGCGCGCCGGGACGTGCGGTTCGACGTGCGCTCGCGCCATCCCTTGCGGATGGACCTGTTCGTCGCCGGCATGGACGCGCCGGTCGCGGCCGACGTGCCACTGCGTGAGCGCCGCGCGCAGGTGGTGCGGCGGCTGGCGCCGGCGTCGCCCGTGTTCGCACAGACGCGATATCGCTTCGTGTTCCGGCGCGGCGACAGAGTGGTGTACGAGGCGACCCGCACGGGCGCGGAGTTGCACCGGTTCGCGTATGAAGTGATCGTGCCGGACGCGTCGTACTGGGGCCCGCTGCGCGACCTCTCCGCGCGGCTCGACGCCACCCCCGACGACGCGGCGCTGTGGCGGGAACTCGGCTCCTACGGCGGGCTGTTCGGCGACACCGCCCTGGCCACGCGCGCCTTCGACCAGACCGCCGCGCTGGCGGGGGAGTCGCGCCCGGCGCTGGCGGCCGCCGCCCACGTCGATCTGGCGGCGGTCTACCTGGCGCGCGGCCTGGCCACGGACGCGCTGGCCCGCATCGAGCGGGCGCGGGAGATACTGGCGCGTCCGGCTCCGCCGGCCGGGACGCGGGAAGGCGACGCCGCCGCGCCGGGCGACGCCGCGGCCGCCGGCGCGAACGCGCCCGGCCCGGACCCGGCCCGCCTGGCCTACCTCTTGGCGCGCACGCGGCACGACCTTGGCCAGTGGTCGGAATCGCTGGTCGCCGCGCGCGAGGGGCTGGTCGCGGCGCCGGGCGATCTGCCCCTGGTCGAATTCACCGCCGGACTCTCCTACACTCTTGGCGAGTCGCGCGAGGCGGCCGCGCTCTGGGAGCGCGCGCTGCGCCTGCGCGGGTCGCTGCCCGATACCCCCGACAACCGCCAGCGCATCGAGCGCATCCGCCAGATGCTGGCGCGCGTCGGCGAGAGAGGACAGGCCCCATGACTCCGTTCGCCCGCATCAAAGACCTCGGCGCGCACGTCGGCCAGACGGTGACCATCCGCGGCTGGCTCTACAACAAGCGGCTGAAAGGGAAACTGCTGTTTCTGATCCTCCGCGACGGCACGGGCATCTGCCAGGGCATCCTGGTGCGGCCGGAGGTGGGGGATGAACTGTTCGACTCCGCCGCGCGGCTGGGGTACGAGTCGAGCATTCACGTCACGGGGGTGGTTCGGAAGGACGATCGCGCGCCGGGGGGCTTCGAACTCGCGCTGAGCGCGGTGACGGTGATCGGCGCGTCGGAGAACTACCCCATCGCCATCCAGGAAGACACGCCCAACGTCGACAAGTTGCTGGACATGCGCCACCTCTGGTTGCGCTCACGCGTGCCCCACGCCGTGATGCGCGTGCGGCACGAGGTGGAGCAGGCCATTCGCGACTTCTTCTACGAGCGCGACTTCGTGCTGCTCGACACCCCCATCTTCACCCCCGCGGCCTGCGAGGGAACGACGACGCTCTTCGAGGTGAAGTACTTCGACGCCTCGGCCTACCTCACCCAGTCCGGCCAGTTGTACAACGAGGCCGCGGCCATGGCCCACGGCAAGGTCTACTGCTTCGGCCCCACGTTCCGCGCCGAGAAGAGCAAGACCCGCCGCCACCTGACCGAGTTCTGGATGGTGGAGCCGGAAATGGCCTACGCCGACCTCGACGACGTGATGGCGCTCTGCGAAGAGTTCATCGCCTTCATCGTGCGGCGCTGCCTGGAACGCGCTCGCCCGCACCTCCAGTTCCTCGGCCGCGACCTCGCCCGGCTGGAGCGCGTCACCACCCCCTTCCCCCGCCTCTCCTACGACGAGGCCTGCGCCGCCATCATCGCCAAAAAACCCGAACTGGAGAGATCCCCTGATCCCGAGGCGCAGCGCCTGGCGCGCGAAACCCTCAGCGCGCCGGGCGACGACTTCGGCGCGC
The DNA here is from genome assembly GCA_016209585.1 of Planctomycetota bacterium. Taxonomy (GTDB): domain Bacteria; phylum Planctomycetota; class UBA8742; order JACQVU01; family JACQVU01; genus JACQVU01. Next base: position 71 of record JACQVU010000040.1, on the reverse strand, counting down.
CCGACGAGACCGTCCTGGGCATGATGTATGACCGCCCGGTGATGGTGCACCTCTACCCCTCGGCCATCAAG
>JACQVU010000048.1 GCA_016209585.1 Planctomycetota bacterium | reverse complement strand
CTCATGAGCGACGCGGTGGTGGATCGCATGCGCGACGCCGGCCTTTGCAAACTGGCCCTCTCCGTGGACGGTTTCACGGCCGAGACGCACGACCGCATCCGCGGCATTCCCGGCTCGCACGAAAGGCTGCAGGAGGTGATCGAACGCGTCCACACGCGCGCGCCCGAGATGAGCGTCACGTTGCAATACGTGCTTCAGGGCGGCAACCTTCACGAAGCGATTCCGTTCGCCGAGTGGGCCGCGGGCGACGACCGGGTCGGCGCGACGTTTTTCATGGCCGTCATGCAGCCGCACCATACGGCGGCGGACCCGACGTGGCAGACGCGCGCGGAGTGGGCCGATCTGTGGCCGCGCGACGCAACCCTGGTGGATCGGGTGCTCGACAATCTCGCGAGCCTCGCAGAGGGGCGTGGAAAGGTGGGGAATCCGGTCAGCCAGTTGGAGGTTTTCAGGCGGTACTTCCACCAGCCGCACAGTTTCGTGAAGAAGATTTCGTGCAACATGGTGGACTACGGGATCAACGTCAACTCGACGGGCGACGTGTTCATCTGCATGAACCTTGATCGCGTGGGCAACGTGCGCGACGACGCCCTCGCACGCATCTATTACTCCGACGGCGCGTTCCGCCGGCGGGAGGAAATCAAGAGGTGCGACAAGAACTGCGAGTTCATGGTCAATTGCTTCTACGAGGAGGAAGCGGCATGAGCGCGGTTCAGGAAGCCATTGGTGAGGCGCGCGGAACCATCGGGATTCCGCCGGAAGTCCGTCGCGTGGTGGACGCCGTGGTCGAACGGTATCATCCGGAACGGGTGATCCTGTACGGTTCGCGGGCGCGGGGCGACGCGAAGCCGGACAGCGATTGGGACATGCTTGTTATCGCGGCATCCGGCGCGCTCCGCGACGAAATCGAGCGCCACCCGGTGAGCAGGTCGGCGGGGGACGGGCGCGTGCACCTCGTGGCGAAAACGCGCGAGTGGATGCGCCGGTGGACGGCGGAGCGATCCAATTTCGCGCGGCACCTTCAGCGCGACGGGATACTGCTGTACGACGCACGCCTCGGCCACGTGTATGAGCGGCTCGGGCCACACATGTCGGCCCTCGGTTGGACGTTTTCCGAGAGGAGGGAGGGCGACCCGATGAAGGCCTCGACCGTGGACCTGGCGACGCGGGCGGAGGCGGATTGGAAAGTGGCGAATCTGTGCGTCTCCGCGCCGGATCCCGACTTGGTCAACGACGTTTGCTTCCACTGCCAACAGTGCGTCGAGAAGTACGTGAAGGCGCTACTCAACGAATACGACGTAGTGTTCGAGAAGACGCATGACCTCGAACCGCTCTTCGATCTCGTGGCGCGCTCGGTCTCCACGACGGCATTGGCGACGGTCGCGCCGGATTTCGAGAAGTTCAAGATGTACGCCGTGGCCGCACGGTATACCGAAGTCCACGTGACGCGCGAGGACGCCGATCTCGCGGTGCGCGCCGCGGGCGCCGTTCGCGGTGTGGTTCGCGCGCTGCTGAAACTCGATGCTGCTGATGGCGACCCCTCGGACGAGTCGCCGGTGGTGAACAAGCCCTGAACAGCACGGAGACGGCATGAGCGCGGTTCAGGAAGCCATTGGTGAGGCGCGCGGAACCATCGGGATTCCGCCGGGACTCCGTCGCGTGGTGGACGCCGTCGTGCGGCGGTTTCAACCGGCGCGCGTGATTCTGTACGGTTCCCGGGCGCGCGGCGACGCGAAGCCGGACAGCGACTGGGATTTGCTGGTCGCGCTCGAAACGGAAGCGAAAGCGGATGATGCCCGGTTTTTCATCCACGAAATCGGGTGGAACGGGGCGCGGGTGCATTACGCCGTATTTTCAACTCGGCAGATGGTGACGGAACTCAATGAGCCTTCCAACCTGGGGCGACACGTCGCGCGCGACGGCATCGTGCTGTACGCCGCCGGCGAAGGCGCCCTCTGCCGACCGGTTGGCGCAGAGGACGGCCTTGACCCCGCAGGCTCGCGGCAACGGAGGACGACCGTGAAACAGTCCACCCGGAAGTGGCTGAATCTTGCCCAGGATGATCTGGGCGGAGCGCGGCGGCTGCACGAGCCCCCTCATCCGTTGCCGCGCCTGGTCGTGTTCCATTGCCAGCAGTGCGCGGAGAAGTGCCTCAAGGCGCTTCTTGAGGAGCGTGACATCGAGTTCGAGAAGACCCACGACCTGGAGGCGCTGCTGGGCCTCGTCGCGCCGCCGGACCCGGACCTCGTGTCTTGGCGCGCGGACTTCGAATTTCTCAATCCGTTCGCCGTGGGCGCGCGATACGGCCTCGGCGTCAATCAGAGGCAGGTGAGACGTGCGCTGAAGGTCGCGGCCAAGGTGCTCGATCGCGTGACCGTCTTGATCGGAGCGAAGCCCGCAGGGTCCGCGCCCGAGAGCGCGGAAAAGAAAGCGCCATGACCCCCACCATCACCCACATGCGCGGCCGCCTTGCTGATACGCTCGGCCGCGTTCGCACGCTTCGCACCCGCACCGCGGCGCCCGTGGCCGCGACCGACGCGTCGGCGTCGGCGGAAGGGAACGGCTCGGCGCTCGCCCGCCGCTTCGTCGAGAACGGCGTGATGCTCTACGGGTTCGACGAGGAACTGCACGACCGCATCGCGGGCGAACCCGGCGCGTTCGCCCGCGCCCAGGCTGAAATCGAGAGGAGGCGCGAGGCGGGCGAAGCCGTGGCGGTGGTGGTGGGCGTGAAGAAGAAGAACTTCTTCTGCATCGAAAAGATCGCCGCAGAGGGCGCTCGAATGCTCGGGCGGCGCGTGGACGTGCGGCACCACCGATTCAGCCCGTTCCCCGTGTCGCGCGTGCTGCGAAACTTCCTGGAATACGTCGAGGACGTTCGCAACCTGTTCAACCCAGCCGACGTCGTCTTCTCGCTGGAAGACGCCGATCTGCTCGAAGCCATCACGCTGCTGGAAACACGGGCGAAGGAAAATCCGGGGCGGTCGAAGGAACTGGTGCGCCTCTTCAGCATCGTGTGCGAGAACGCCTTCATCGGGCCGCAGACCATGGTGATCGATCCGTATCACCGCTGCAACACGAACTGTCTGCACTGCTGGGTGCACACGCCGTCGGTGAAACACAATGAAGAGTTCCTGAACCGCAAGATGGACCTCGATAAGTTCAAGGAGATCATGGACGACGCCGCCGAACTCATGGTCGACGGCATCATTCTCCAGGGCGACGGCGACCCGTTGCTCTCGCCCGACTTCAAGGAGTTCGTTCGGTACCCGCGTTCGCTGGGCATCAACGTGTCGTTCTTCTCGAACGCCATTCTCCTGAACAACGAGATCGCCGAGTTCTGCATCGAGGAGGGCGTGCACCAGATCTACTGCTCGCTGCCCGCGGGCAACGGCCCCGGCTATCACAAGGTGTGCCCCATGCACACCGAGAAGACGTTCCACCTGATCGTGGAGAACATGAAAAACCTCTGCGATCTCAAACGAAAGAAAGGGGCGACGCACCCCCAGGTCATGATGACGCACGTCATCAACAACCTGTCCTATCGCGATCTGCACGACTTCGCGAAGACCGACGTGTACGTCGGCAACGACGTGACGCGCTTCTATCTCATCCGGCTCGACACCATGAACACCTTTCTCCAACTGGCGCCCGAGGAAGTGGCCTGGATGCGCGGCGAATTCCCGGCCGTGAAGGAGACGCTGACCCGCGCCGGCATCGAGGTGGTCGATAACTTCGACTTCCAGTTGAGCCACTACGATGACACCACCGGCGCCTGGAGCAAGGGCGTCTTCCTCAAGACCGGCTGCACGATCGGCTACTTCTTCAACCTCATCCCGGCGAAACTCGACGCTTCGCTCTGCTGCCACCTGCGCACCGTCGGCCACCTCGACCAGGAGCGATACAAAGACATGTGGACCTCCACGCGCTACCGCCGCTGGCGCGCGCAGGCCAAGCACATGAAGGAGAACGCGGGGGTGAAGTTCCTCAACGGCCAGGTGTTGTATGATGAGCACTGCGACCACTGCGACAACCACCAGGCCATCCTGTACAACGCCGATCACCTCGGCCGGCTCGGCTTCGATAAGTACCTGTGATGACGATGGAAAGCGACGCCATGAGCACGCTGCACGACATCGAGAAGCAGGTGGACGGGCTGACTCGGGACGAGAAGTCACGCCTGCTCGATCACGTGGCACGGCAATTGGGCGTCAGCCAGTGGTCACGCGGCATCGAAAGCGTTCCCGGCGTGTGCGGCGGCGATCCATGCGTCGCCGGAACCCGAATTCCCGTGTGGCTGCTGGAAAGCTATCGTCGCATGGGAATGAGCGAAGCCACGATCCTCGATTCATATCCGACGATCACTGCGCGGGACGTGCGGAACGCTTGGGAGTACGCGGCCGCGCACCAGGAGGAAATCGACATGCAGATTCGCCGGCAGGACGAGGCGTAGGCGATGGCCCGCCTGTTCGCCGACGAGAACTTCCCCCGTCCGACGGTGATGAGGCTGCGACAACTTGGGCACGATGTGACGACGATTCAGGAGGAAGGAAAGGGCGGGTGTGGCGTGCTCGATCCGGACGTGCTCGATCTCGCGATTGCCTCTGACCGAGCCGTGCTGACGATAGATCGGAAGGGCTTCAACCGTCTCCATCGCTCGCGTCCGAACCATTCCGGCATCGTCGTCTCATCCGAGTTCAGCGATTTCACCGAACAGGCCACGCTCATCCACGCCGCCATCCTCCCCGCCGGCGACCTGCACGGAAAACTGATCCGCGTCAACCGGCCCCCACGGTAATCGCTCGCGGAAAACACACATGTCACGCATCAGCATCGTCTCGCCGGACTTGCCGACATGGCCGGGCGTTCCCTGGTCCGACGCGGGGGCGCGCGCCCTCGGGCTCGCAGCCGGGCTGGCGGCGCACGGGCACGCGGTCACGTTGCACTGCCCCCTTCGCCTCGTTGAAGCGCCTCCGCCCGGCGTCGATGACCGCGGCCGGGCGGCGCTGGCCGCGGTTGCCGGCTCGGCCTACATGACGGCGACGCTGGCGAGCGTTCTGGACGCGGCGAAGCCGGAAGTCGTGGTGTTCGGCGACTGGACCGCCGCGACCTACGCTCTCGACATCGAAGCCCCCGTCGTCCTCGACCTCGCCTCCTCCGCCCTTCTGGAACGTTCGTTCGGCGCTCACGAATACGACCTCTCGGCCGACGTGGTCGCCAAGGTGCGCGCCTTGGCCCGGGCCGATCGGCTCATCGCGCCCGGCCCGCGGCAGCGCGACTTCTTCGCGGCATGGATGACGGCGGCGGGGCTGGACGCGAACGCGCAACCGATCACGGTCGTGCCGTTCGGTCTCCCCGGCGGAGCCGCGATCGGGATGGAAGCGGGGAATCCGACGCGGGGAGGGGAATGGCGGGCGATCATCGCCGCCGTGGCCGTCGCGTGGCCGTGGCGCGACCTCGCCTTGGTGTACGCTCCGCTGCTGACGGCGCTGGAGAAGCGTGGCGTCGCTCTCGCGCTCGCCCTCCGCCGGCCCTACGCCACGCCGCGGCATCCGTTCGTCGCCGGGCAGCGGCCGGCGCTCGATGGGGTGGAGGCGCTGACGCGCGCGCATCGGAACTTGCTCGTGGCGATGGATCCCGGCAATCCGGGCGATCTCGCACCCACGGCTGGCGCGGCGGCCGCGCTCGATCTCTTCGGTCTTTCGCAGGCCGCGCGCGTGGCGTTCTCCCCCGGGCTGCTGCCCTTCATGGCGTCGGGCCTTCCCGCGATCTGCGCCTCCGATCACGACCTGGCGGAGAGCATCGCCGCGCATCGCCTCGGCTGGGTGGTGGAGGCTGACGCGCCCGGCGCGTGGGACCGCCTCGCCACCGTCGTCGCCGGGTGCGCGCCGCAGCGCGCGGCCTTCGCGGCCCGGGCGCGGGCGTTCATGCGGCGGCACGATCCGCGAACCGCCGCGGCGTCGCTGGCGGCGTTCTGCGCGTCGCCGCGCCGCCGAAGCGCGGGGCAGCGACGCGACGCCATGTCGCGCCTCTTCCTCGACCAGCTGCGCCTGCGCGAAGAGAACGATCGCCTGGTGCGGGCGAATCGCGAAACCACGTCGCGGCACGAAACCCTTCAGAAACGCGCCCAGGAGACGTTCGACGCGCTCAATCTCGCCCGCCGGGAGGCGCTCGACCAGCGGGAAGAGGTCGTGCACCTGAAAGCCGCGCTCCACGAAGAAATCACGACGCGGGAGTCCCGCGAGGCCGACCTCGCCGCCGCTGACCGGGACCTCGCCGCGCTCAATGACGAGATTCGCCGTGAGATCGAAGGTCTGGAACGCGACCTGACGGAAAAGGAGACGCTCCTCGGGACGCTGCAAACGGAACTCGGGAAGAAGGAGGCGCGCCTCCGCGCCCTCGACTGCCGGCGCGAACACCTCGAAGGCGTGCTTCGCGCCATCAAGTCGTCCGGCCCGTTCAAGGCGAAGAAGAAGGCCGAGCGGGCGTTCACGCGGTTCCTCAAGCAGTACCCGCGCCTCATCGGCCTGCACCTGATCAACATGATCCGTGGCCCGGCCCCCGCCGGCCCCTGGAACCTGCCGGACTTCGCGGGGCGATCCGCTCCCGCGCCGCCCGGCCTTCCCCTCGCGGGCGTGGAGGCGACCGGCGCCGGTCGCGCCGCCCCGCTTGATCCCGAAGCGCCTCCCGCCCCAACCAGGGAGGTGGCGCGCGGTGGGGCTGCGCCGTCGCGCCCGGGCGAGCCGGCGCGCCTTCCCTCGGCGGGCGCGGCGGCCGTCAGCGCGTGCGGCTCGGCGCTGTTGTCGGGGCCGGGGCACGAGCACGATCACGGCGGGAACGGCAAGGAAGTGTCGGTGGGCGCGGGCGGCGCGCTCGACCAGGAAGACACGCGCTATCTCTCACGCTACAAGGATGGCGAGGAATCCCGCGCCGTGGCTGCCCGCGCGGCGGAGATCATCCGCGAGGCTGAAGAGGTCGCCCGTCCGCGCCACGCCGCGCCGGGGGGGGTATCGCCGGCGCTATCGTCAGCGGCGCCCGCACGCTTCGGCGCGCTGCGGCCGAAGGCCGAGGTGGTGGCCATCATGGGGCCTTGCTGGGGGGTGACGAACCCGCCGCTGGGCATCGCGTACCTGGCCACTTACCTGCAGGAGCGCGGCATCACGGCGCGCGCCTTCGACCTCAACGTGCGGCTCTACAACCGTTCGCCGGAAGAGATTCAGCGTTACTGGAACACGAATTATCACAATCTGTGGAAGAATCTCGACAACGTGCAGGGCGTGCTGTCGGACACGCGCGCCATCGTGGAGGAGTTCATCGACGACGTGCTGGCCCACGACCCGCGCGTGGTGGGCTTCTCGTGCAACACGGCCAACGTGCTGGCCAACCTCGAATTGGCGCGCATGATGCGCCGTCGCAAGCCCGACCTGTTCATCGTCTTCGGCGGGCCGCAGTGCCTGAACGTCTCGAAACCGAGCGATCTCTTCGAAGGCACGACCGAGCACGCCGAGGATCTTCCGCCCGGCGTGGTCGACGCCGTCGTCATCGGCGAAGGCGAGGTGACCTTCTTCGACCTCTGCGACCGCGTGCTGAACGGTCGCGGCGCAGCGGGGGTCGACGGCGTCATGTGGAAGGACGACGCGGGCGCGTACCGCATGCCGGAGAAACTGCGCGAGAACCTCCGCGACCTCGACGACCTGCCAATTCCACTCCTTGAAACCAAACCCTATCCCGACGCCGTGCTGCCCATCATGATGAGCCGCGGCTGCCCCATGCTCTGCACCTTCTGCTCCGACCGCACCCGCTGGAAGAAGTTCCGCTACCGCAGCGCGGAGAAGGTGTTCCACGAGATCTGCGTGCAACGGGAGCGGTACGGCATCAGCAAGTTCATTTTCCTCGACAGCCTGGTGAACGCCTCGATGAAGGAACTCCTGCGGCTGGCCGATCTGCTCATCGCCGCGCCGTTCGATATCGACTGGGCCGGCAACGCCGTCATCCGCAAAGAGATGACGGCCGAATACCTCAAACGCCTCAAGGAAAGCGGTTGCTCGTCCCTCGCATTCGGCGCGGAGAATTTCTCCGACAGCGTGCTGACCGACATGCGGCGCCTTTTCCGCAAGGAAGACGTGGTGAACACGCTGAGGAACGCGAAGAAAGCGGGTATCCAGACGGTGGTGAACATCATCGTCGGCTTCCCGACCGAGACCGACGAAGACTTCGACTTCAACCTGAAATTCCTCGAACAGGTCGCGCCCTACATCGACATCATCGGGCTTCTGTCGGATTGCCAGGTGATCAAAGGAACCACTTTGTACCACGAGGCCGGAAAGGTGGGCGTGGCGCTGCAGGAAGGCAACGGCACCTGGGTGAGCGAAGACGGCAAGAACACGCCCGACGTCCGCCGCGACCGCCACCGCCGCATGGCTGAGCGGTGCCGCGAACTCGGTCTGTTCGTGGACTTTTCGAACTATTCGATGCGCGACGTGAGCCGGACGTTCGAGACGGCGACGGAGTATTGAGGGACGCGCCGACGACGCGGTCCCCGTCACCTTCATTGCCTGAGCGGACATGGGTGTGCTGTTCGAGACCATTCGCCGTCTTGTCTTGGAAGGAAGGTATGTCATTGGGGAACACGCTTCGGATCGATTGGAGGAACGTGGTATCATGGAGTGGCAAGTAGTGGCGGGGATGGAAAGCGCCGTGCGGATCATCGAAAACGTGAACGCCAAGCCGAACCCCACCGTGGAGTTGCGGGAGATACTTCCGAACGGCGCCTCGGTCAAGGTAGTATGGTCTCTGCTGTATCGAAGTAAGGTGGCGAAACTGGTGACCGTCCACTTCTTCTACGGAGACTCGTGATGCGAATCCCAGGAAAGCGCGTTTCGCGGACGCGGTTCATTCAGACGGAGAAGTACGTCGTCGCCGTGGCCGTCGACATGGTGGTTCCCGTCGACGATCCGAGCGAGCCGTGCTACGAGGCGGAAACGATCGAGTTTCTGCGGGAGGTGCGTGAGCGCGCCGAGCGCGAGGATATCGACTGGTTGCGTCGCGCGGGAAAGGTCTACGCCGCGATGAACGTGAAGTAAAAGCCTGTTTCGGTAGGCGCTTTGACCGCGAGCCCGAGCTACCGAAACAGGCTCGAAGATCAGCGTCCCGCGCCGCGCCATCGCGCCGCCGGCGACTGCTCCGCGCACCAGGCGCGATCCCTCGCATCCGTCGCCGCCGGCGGCCGATCCCGGACGCTCTGCTCATCCATGGCTCGCCCGTCATCCGCTGACGAGCCGTCAGAGCAGATACCGGCGCCGCACCTCTTCCGGCACGCGGGCGTAGGAGTGCGCCTCCATGCTGTACGAGGCCCGCCCGCCGGAAAGTGAGCGCAGAACGGTGGAGTAGCCGAACATCTCGGCGATGGGCACCCGGCCGCGGATGATCGTCACCGTTCCGAGCGGCTCGGTCTCGTCGATGGTGGCGCGGCGGTTGAGCAGATCATTGGAGACCGGTCCGAAACAGGCGTCGGGCGTCCGCACCTCGTATTTCATCACCGGCTCCAGCATCGCGGTGCCGGCCTTCTCCACCGCCTCGTGAAAGGCGTGGGCGGCGGCGGCCTCGAAGGCCACCTCGTTGGAATCGGCGGTGGCCTTGCCGCCGATGACGGTGGCGCGGGCGTAGATGATGGGGAAGCCGCACCGCCCGCCGGAGCCGGTGGAGCCGCGCAATCCGGCGAGCACGGCGTCGTGGAACTGGCGGGGGATGGAGGATTCGGAGGCGCGCATCAGGGCTTCGGGCGCCTCCTGCGCCCGGCTTGGCTCCACCATGAGGTGGACTTCCGCGAACAGCGTCTTGCCGGCCGACTGACGTTCGAACCGGCTGACAACGTCGGCCGCTTTCTCGACCGTTTCCTTGTAGGCCACGCTGGGCTGGCCGCGGTTCACCAGCAGCCGGTGGTCGCGCGCCATGCGGTTGATCAGCACCTCCAGGTGCAGTTCGCCCATGCCGCTGATCAGGAGTTGTCCGGTCTCCTCATTCAGGTGGTAGCGGAAGGTGGGGTCTGTGTGGCTGAGTTTCCCCAGCACGTCGGCGAGGCGGTCTTTGTCGTCGGACGACTTCGGCTCGACCGCCACGGCGATGACCGGCTCCGGAAAGACCGCCGGCTCCAGCGCCACGGGGTGTTTCGCGTCGCACAGCGTGTCGCCGGTGGAAGTGTCGCGGAGCGAGACGGCCGCGCCGATGTCGCCGGCGCCGAGGGCGGTGATCGGCTCCAGTTCGTCGGCGTAGACGCGCCCCAGGCGCAGCACGCGCTCCTGCTTGCCGGTGCGGCTGTTGAGCAACGACCCCCGTTCACGCAACGTGCCGGAGTAGACCCGCAGGAAGGTGAATTCGTAGTGCTGGGTGAAGGCGGTCTTGAAGGCGAAGGCCACGGTCGGGGCGTCGTCGCCGGGCGGCGGACACTGCGTGGTCTTTCCCGTCCGGGGGTTCACTCCCACCGGCGCCGGCACGTCCAGCGGGGAGGGCAGGAACTCGCACACCGCGTCCATCAGCGGCTGGACGCCCTGGTTGCGGCGCGACGCCCCGGCGAGCACCGGCACGAACTTGCGGCGCAGCGTTCCCTCCCGCAGCGTGGCCAGGAGCAGGGGCTCGGTGACGTCGCCGGCCAGGTAGGCCTCGGCGAAGCGATCCGAGACATCCGACAACTGGTCGCAGAGGTGCTCGCGGGCCTGGTCGGCCACCGGGCGGAGGGCGGCGGGGATCTCCCGGGCCTCGAACCGCGCGCCGGCGGCGGCCTCGTCCCAGACCAGGTGGCGCATGCGGACGATGTCGATGACGCCGTGAAACGCTCCGGCCGTGCCGCAGGGCAGGACGACGGGCAGGGGATTGGCGCGCAACCGCTCGCGGATTTCCTTCACCACGCGATCGTAGTCCGCGCCGACGCGGTCCATTTTGTTGACGAAGGCCACCCGTGGCACCTCGTAGCGGTCAGCCTGATGCCAGACGGTTTCGGACTGGGCCTCCACCCCCTCGACCCCGCAGAAGATGACGACGGCGCCGTCCAGCACGCGCAGGGAGCGTTCGACCTCGGCGGTGAAATCGACGTGGCCGGGGGTATCAATGATGTTGAACTGGTGCCGCCTGTCGCGGCAGGTCCAGGCGGTGGTGACCGCGGCGGCGTAGATGGTGATCCCGCGCTCCTGCTCTTCCTTGTCGAAGTCGGTGACGGTGGTGCCGGCGTCCACCTCGCCGATGCGATGCTCGCGGCCGGAATAGTAGAGGATGCGCTCGGTGGTGGTGGTCTTCCCGGCGTCGATGTGGGCGATGATGCCGAAGTTGCGGATCAGTTCCTTCGGCGACGTGGCGAGGGCATCACTCATGGACGACCGTTTCGTACCCGCCAAGTCTATTCCTCACGGGTCCGGTTGTCAGCGGTCAGTTGTCGGCCCCGCCCCGGCCAGGGTGGCGAGCCACGACGCGGGACGCGGGCGCCCGGCGCAGAGCCAGAGCCGCCGGACGCGCGCCGCGAGCCGGGCGCGTTCGACCGCCACATACGGCCGCAGCGTGCCGCTGCCGGGCTTGCTCCCCACGGGCGGCGCCGGGCCGAGGCTTGAGGAGGCGACGAAGGTCCGGAGTTGCCGGAGTTCGGTCACCCGTTCTTCCAGGATCGCCTGGGTGTCGCGGTCGGGACGCTCGTCGTCGGCCGCGCCGCCTCCTGGAACACGCTGTCCCGCGCCGTACATCGCGCAGGCGTACTCTTCCAGGGCATACTCGAACGCCAGCGCCGTGCGGACCTTCTCCAACGTCTGCGCCTGGCGTGGCGTGAAGCCGGGCGGCGTCGTGAACGTGAGACCTGGCTCCGCCTGCGACATCAACGCCCAGACCCCGCGCATCGCGGCCAGGCGCAGGTCACCCTCGCGGTGGCGTTCCCACGAGGCTAACTCTCCGGCGATCAGGCAGGGGGCGCCCTCCTCCACCCGGAACAGGCGAACCAGCATTTCCGGGGGCGCGCCGCCGGGGGCGAGCAGCGCCTCGCAGGCCTCGCGGCGCGCGTCGTTCAACCGGTCCAACGTCACGCCCAGCGCCGCGCGCAGGTCGGGTGGAGATTCCGGCGCCGCTTCGCGCCCGGCCGCCGGATCGTCGTCGGACGGAGACGGGGCTGGCGCGGCCGCGCCCGGTATGGGCAGCCCGTCGAGCGTCGCCCGCCCGCCGGTGGTGAGGAACGCCAGCCGCTCGCTCCCCCGCGCAGCCTGCCGGTAGGCGGCGATCCACTGTCGCGCGGCCAGCGCGGCCCGGGCGTCGCGCAGGCGGGCGTCGGCCACCCGCAGCGCCTCCCTCGTCTCGGTGGCCATCTCCGGCGTCGCGCGCGCGGGCGCCGGCCGGGGTGGCGGCGGCGGCCGAAGCGCGGCGACCACTCGTGACCCGGAGACGTCCAACAGTCTCCGGCTTTGCTCCACGATGGCAGGCTCGTTGTACCAGGCCACCGCCAGCCCGAAGCCCAAGCCGGCGGCCAGCAACGTTCGCGCGGCGCCGGCCCCGCGGACACTTCCCGGAAGCGGCGCGCCGTGGCCGTGGCTCTCCGCTCGCCGGTGGCGGGAAGGGGAAAGACCGCGTGAGGTAACCATGACACGGACGGCTCAACCGGGGCGCCGCCGCGACCACGCCGGCGCGCGCGACCGCGACACAGACTATTGTAACGCCACGTCCGCCCCCCGCGCATGTCCCGCTGGCAAGGGGCAAGGGCGTCGCTCGTCAACCACCAGACGGCGGAACCACGAACGCGGGCGACCGGGGCGGAGCCAGAGACGCTGGACACGCGCGTCGCTCCGGACGGGCTCGACCGCCACAAGGCAGATATCATGACAGGTTCTGCAACCGCTCGAGGCTATCGCGGCCGGGGCAGAACCAGGTGATCTTGGGAACATGGGGAAACTTGTCGGCGTGGCGCTGCCAGGATTCTTGAAAACTCCTGTCACCCGTGACGATTACGCGCTCCCCACGAACGGCGGCTTGGATAAGAAACTTGTCCTTCTCTATCGGTACGCGATCGTTTTGAGAGATAGCAGCGGTATCGATCTCGACCGGAGGATTGGTGAGAAGGGCTCGACTGCCTACACGCACGATCTTGTTGAGGCTCTGCATTCGAGTCTTCCATTTCCTCGCGAAGTCGCTCGCTTCTCGGTTCCACTGCTCCTTGATTTCCGGGGTCATGAGTATGCGGTGGCAGACGTTGCAAATCTCCTTCAGCGTTCGGCGGCACTGTTTGCCCAGCGGCGCTTCAGTTCGCCCGGCGCCCCGCGCAACCGACGCGTCCACGACGATCACGCGAGACACTTTTGCCTTCATGACGCGCCGGCACGCTCCTCGACGGCGTTGAGGTACTCCTCGTCCGCGTCCAGGCTGACCTCCTCGAAATCCGCGGGCCACGGGCCGTGCGCGCCGTTTTCGTCCAGATCGACGGAATCGATCGTGGTCCGCCCCCGTTCGTCGCGATGGAACCAGTGCAACTTGACGATGCTCGGATCCAACTTCCGCTGCGCGACCAAGGTTTGAATGCCCCGAAGCAGAAGCGCGCTGTGTGTCTCGATCACCACCTGCACGCCACGCTGAGACGCCTGAGCGATCACGCCCGCCAGGCGACGCTGGGCGAGCGGGTGGAGGTGGATTTCCGGCTGCTCGATGTACACCAATTGGTTCGGCTCCGCCGCCGCGAGCGCGACGACCACGGGAAGAACCTGCGAGACGCCGAAGCCGACGTCGGCGATGTTGACCATGTCGGGCCGACCGCGCCTTCCGCGGGTGAGGCGGCCCACGCGCACTTCGATCTGCGTCGCGTCTATCCGCTTCGACTCGACCTTCCAGGTAAGGCCCAACGCATCGAGCGCGATGCTCAGCAGGCGAAGGCGCTCATCGCCGGACTCCTGCCAACGGGCGATGACGCTGGCCGCGTACTCGTCGAATGTTCCCGCGAAATGAGGGCCGCCGGACTTCCGAGCATAGGACCGTTCGGGTTTCGCGCGAAGCCCGGGGAGGTGGATGATCTGCCGAAGTTGGGAACCAAATCGGTTCACCAGGAGCACTGACCGGAAGTAGATCTGAACATCGTCCTCGGATGCATCGTGATACCGGGAAACATCGTTGCGACGTGGAACACCGGCGACGAGAAAGCACCGTTCGCGCCATACTTCCAACTGGCGATCACTGGTTCGAACGCCCCTCACCGGTTCGGACATTTCCAGCGCAATGTCGCCGCTCGTCATGTCCTCATGAAGATCGAACGAGTTCACTCCGCTCTCGAACGCCATCGAGTCAATTTTGAATTCTGGCCCCCCCGTACTGGCGGCGCCAACACGAAAGGAAAGGCGGAGCATTTCCAACGGCGCAGCATGACCGTCAGTGGAGGACAACAGATTGAACTCGACGCAGAACGAGTCCGCGATCCTGTCGCCGGCGAGTCGAGCCAATAACTGCTCCGCCTCCGTGAACCTCACATTCGGTCCATCCAACTTCAGCGGCCCCGGATCCGCCGTATCCTCCAGCGTCTGCTTCAGAAGAAGCAGCGGCTGCATGATGCTGCTCTTTCCGGAACTGTTTGCGCCGGCGAGGACCGTGAGCGGGCGGATGTCGATCGCCTGTTCAGAGACAATCGACTTGAACCCCCGCACCGTGATGCGCGATATACGTTCGGACTGGGTTGGCATGTCAGAAGACCGCGGGCATCGCTCTGCTGCTGCTCGACAAGACGCTCAGTCGATCCCCTACTACTCCAGATTATAGTCCAAATCCCTGTGCCCCTGCTGCGCCTTTTCCTTCCGCGCCTTCTCCTCCCGCTCCCAGAGGACGAAGCCGGAGTGGACCCCCATCACCGACGAATAGCGCAGGGAGTAATGCTCAACCTCCCGGGTGAGCAGCGCGTCGGACAACTCGCGGTCCTCCTCCACCAGCGTTTTCTTGCGGCGGAGCCACTTGTCGCGGGTGAGCGAATCCAGGTCGCTCACCAGGCGGCGGTAGATGGGCGCGCACTCCCATTCCGACAATGCGTTCACGTACCAGTGGCAGGCGGAGGCCAGGCGTTCGAGGTAGAAGTCGTGATCCGCGCCGAACTTCAGGCAAGAGCGGTCGAAGTAGTTGTGCAACCGGCGCCACTTCTCCCAGTCGATCACGTCCAGGTCCTTGGCGATGCGGTAGGCCGCGGTGCCGGGGAAGGGGTAGAAGATCGCCCACCGGAATCGCCCCACCTTGATGCGGGAGCACATCTCCAGCGTTTCGCGCACCATCTCCGGCGACTCCTTCGGCAATCCCACCATGACGAACGCCGAGGTGTGCAGCCCCACGCCGTTGGCGGCCGCGAAGGCCCGCTCGATCTGCGCGTTCGACATGTAGCGGAACAGCACGTCTTTGCGCAGCGCGGCCGAGCCGGACTCCAGGCCGAACTTGCAGATGACGCAGCCCGATTCCTTCAGGGCGCGGGCCATCTCCTCGTCGAACACCTGCACGTGGGCGTTCACCACGTAGGGGATGCCGGCGGTCTCCTTCCGGTACCGGGCGCAGAACTTCAGCACGTACTCCTTGTTCAGCGTGAAGAGGTCGTCGTCGAAGATGATCGTTTTGATCTCCGGGTGTTTCGCGTGGATCATGTTGATCTCCTCGAACACCCGGTCGAGCGTGTAGTGGCGCAGGTACTCTTTCACCCCCTTCGCGCCGCCCTCAGCCTTGTACCGATCCACCACCTCCAGGTTGAAGCAGTAGGTGCACTTGTAGGGGCACCCGCGCGACGTGAGCACCGAATGCCACCCCTTCTTCGCGCGGAAGAGGTTCTTCAAGTCGAAGACCTCGTAGTCCTTGATGGGGATCGTCTCCAGGTCGGGAAACGGCCCCACGTTGTTCCGGAGCCACGGCGTGCCGTCCACGGCCGGCAGGAGCGCGGGGCCCTGATGGGACGCATGGGACGAATGGTCGCCGTTGGAGGAGGGAAGCGGGTAGCCGTGCTTCCTGGCGTAGGTCCGCACCCAGGCGGAGGGCGTCCAGACCCACATGTTGGGCAGCCGCCAGAGGTCAGCCTTGCGGCCGTAGGCGTCGACCCAGTCGGCGAAGGCGTAGTCGCACTCGCCGACTCCCATGAAGTCGAACGCCCCGGTGGAAATGGCCTCTTCCGGCACCATGGTGCAGTGCACGCCGCCGACCACGCGGGGAATGTCGGGAAGCGCCTCGCCGATCCGGCGCGAATAGTCGCACGCCAGGTCGAACTGCTGCGTCATCGTGGAGATCGCCACCACGTCAGGGTTCCACGCCCCCACCTCACCCGCCACCTGCTCCGGCGTGGGAATGGGGCCGAGGTCCTCATGCATGTGGATGACCCGGCAGACATGCCCGCGCGCCCGAAGCACCCCCGCCATGTCGGCGATGCCGTGGTTGAAACCGATCGGCGCGTCCTGATTCGGGTAGATGAAAAGAACTCGCATCCGGTACAAGGGGAGTGGCAGGAGTCGGGGATCGGGGGACGGAGGTCTGAGGAAACATCGGACTGATCAGACCGATCCGACCGATGGCCCGACCACAGACTGTGATCCCAGATCGGCGGAATCGTCAAACGTTTTCCAGTGAAATCTGGACCTATTTTTGTACGAATGAACGCAACTCAAGATGTGACAGTTACTTGCGTCAAAGACCGTGACGCCCGCTCCGAGGCCATCGCTGGCGGAGACAACTGGCCAGACTGGGTCGTCCCCGACCGGTGGGCGTCGCTCGCCGGCGCCTTTTCCGGGTGCGGGGCGACGTTCGACGGGCCGCCCTTTTCCGTTGACCCGCCCGCGGACATCCTCTGCCCTGGTTGCGGCGCGCGGCTGGCGGGCGACCCGCTTGCCCACGCCTGGGTGGCGCTGCGCGAGCGGGTGGAGCGCGTGGCCGCCGTGGGCGCGCAAAGCACCGTGACCGCGCCGGCAGACTTCGACGGCCCGAACGGGCGCATGCGGTTTCGGATGGTGGTGTACCCGCGCGCCGGCGAACTCTGTTAGCCAACTTCGAAAGAGCCAAGAATCGTTGAAGAAACGATGGAGGTGACGAAGTCGGGTTAGCAGTTGTCAGTTCTCGGGCGCCAAGTATATATGGAGGGGGCACGTTCCCCGGTGACTGGCGACGGCAGGCACTTCTGGCGGCCGCGCAGCGGAGAGTGAGGAGAAGATCGTGACCGGTTTCCAGCGTCGACTTCTGGTGTTCTGCGCGCTGTTCCTTCCGTGGGGCGGCTCCGTCGCGGCCGGGGCGGAACGGCGGCCGTTCACCAACGGCGCGGGCAACGGCAACGCCGGCGTGCGATACGACAACACGTTCGTCAAGGACGCGCAGTACCGCGACCACCGTCACGAGAAGCGCGAACTGCCCGGCGCCGTGTTCTTCTCCGACGTGCTGGGCGAAGTGGATTACGGCTTCGCCGACAGGTTCGACGCCGGCTTTTCCATGGGCATGGTCCAGGGCAGCCGGGAGTTCAACCGCGACGCGCAGAGCCGCATCACCGGCGTCTCCGACATGACGCTCGGCCTGCGCTGGCAGGTGGTCGACACCCGCCCCGCGCCGGCGCCAGACCCCGCGCTGGCGGGCGCGGGGGGCGCGGGAGAGGGCGATCCCCTTGAGCGCCCGGCGGGGGGATTCGGGGTGATGCTCAAGAGCGGGGTGAAACTTCCGGGCATCTACAATCCCAACCAGATCAACTCTCCCGGCGACGGCCAGGCTGACGGCTGGATCGGGCCGATGCTCGGCGCCACCATTCCCTTCGACAACCTGAAGCCCGCGATGGAGAACGCGCTGGACCTCATGGCGGGCCTCTCGTACAAGGCGCGCAACCAGGCCCCGCCCAACGAGACCGACCTGGAGGTTGGCCTGGCCTACACGCTGGGCGCGCCGGACTTCACGCCCGTCAGGGCGCGGCTCTCGCTCTTCTGGGACCACAACTGGACGGAGAACGGCGCGACGTTCGCTAACGCCGTGGCTGGCGTCAACCCCCTCACCGGCCACCCCGCCAGGTTCCCCCGCGTGGCTGAGGAACGCGACCGCGCCACGTTCGGCTTCACGCTGTTCGGCGACGTGTACACCTTCCGCGTGGCCCACGTCCGCGACCTCTTCGGCCGCGACGCCTTCATGGTCCGCGGCTGGTCGTTCGAAGCGGCCTTCCGCTTCTGACCGGGGATTGATAGAGTGGAGCAATCAGCCCGGCGGGGAAGTCCCGCCGGTCTGGCCAGGGCGGTCATGGGGTTCGTCGTCCGGTTCCTGCCGGAGGGAAAGGCGATTGAGGTCGAGAAGCCCTCAACCCTCCTGGAGATCGCCCTCCATCACGGCCTGATCATCTCCTTCGGTTGCGGTGTCGGCCAGTGCGGAACGGACCTGGTGACCATCGTGGAGGGCATGCCGCACATCCTTCCCCCGACGCCGTCGGAGCAGGAGACGCTCGCCCACCTGCGCGCCGGGCCGGATGAGCGTCTGGCGTGTGTCGCCACGGCCACGGGCGACGTCACGGTCGACATCTCGCCGCGCCTCTTCCCGCGAGGCACTGGGCCGGAGGTCGTGACAACCGACCATTGAGACGGCTCGCCTACCTCCCCACCACCGACCCCCGATGTGGCCCGCGTTCGACGCCCCGGAGCAGCAGTTCGACGAACACCGCCGCCGCATGGTGCGCGAGCAACTGCGCGGGCATGGCATCGCCGACGAACGGGTGCTGGCCGCCATGGCGCGGGTGCCGCGCCACCGGCTGGTCCCCGACGAATGGCGCTCCCGCGCCTACGACAACCGCCCGCTGCCGATTGGCGAGAACCAGACCATCTCCCAGCCGTACATGGTAGCGATCATGACGCAACTCCTGCGCCTCCAAGGCCACGAGCGCGTGCTGGAGATCGGCACCGGCAGTGGCTACCAGGCCGCGGTGCTCGCCGAACTGGCGGCCGAGGTCTTCACCATTGAGCGGCTGCCCGAACTCGGCCAGCGCGCGGCGCAGACCCTCTCGCCCCTGGGGTACGGCAACATCCGCTTCGGCGCCGGCGACGGCTCGGTGGGCTGGCCGGAGCACGCGCCCTACCACGGCATCGTCGTCACGGCCGGCGCGCCGGCCATCCCCGCCCGGCTGGTCGAGCAACTCCTCCCGCACGGCCATCTGGTGGTGCCGGTGACCGATGGCCGCTTCCAGGTGCTCCACCAGATCACGCGCGACCCCGACGGCGGCTTCCACACCAACCGCCTGTTCCCCTGCGCTTTCGTGCCGCTGATCGGCGAACAGGGCTATCCGCCTGGCGGCAACTGACCACGGGGAAGGCCGCATGCCGGACACGCTCGCCAGCGACCTCGCCGAACTCCACCGCGCCTGCCTGACGCTCGCCGACGAGGTGGCGCG
>JACQVU010000039.1 GCA_016209585.1 Planctomycetota bacterium | reverse complement strand
TTCAGGATACCACACGCGCGTCAGAATCGCGCCAGGTCGCGCAGCGCGGCGGTGATCTGTTCCGGTCGGGGCAGAACCTCAGCCTCCAGTTCCCAGTTGACGGGAATGTGGCACTCCTTGCCCGCCACGCGCCGCACCGGGGCGTCCAGGAACCGGAAGGCCCGCTCCCCGATGGTGGCGGCGATCTCCCCGCCGAAGCCGGCGGTAAGCGCGTCCTCGTGCACCACCAGACAGCGGCCGGTCTTGCGCACCGAGGCGATGCAGGCCGCCACGTCCCACGGGATGAGCGTTCGCAGGTCCAGCACTTCCACCGAGACGCCCTCGCGCTCCAGCGCGCGCGCCGCCTCCAGGCACCGTTGGCTCATCAGGCCGTAGGAGAGCGCGGTCACGTCGCTCCCCTCCCGACGCAGGGCGGCCTTGCCGAACGGGATCAGGTTCTCCGGCCCGCCGACCACCGTGCGGGCGAAGTTCTGCCGGTAGAGGGCCTTGTGCTCCAGAAAGAGCACCGGATCGTTCAACCGGCACGCGGTCTTGAGCAGCCCGTGAGCGTCGTAGGCCGTGGAGGGGTGGGCAAGGGTGAGGCCCGGGATGTGGGCGAAAAACGACTCGATGTTCTGCGAGTGGCACAGCCCCCCGTGAATGTACCCGCCCACCGGCACCCGGATTACCGCCGGGCAGGCCCAGGCGTTGTTCGAGCGGTAGCGCATGCTGGCCAGTTCGTTGCGGATCTGCATCATCGCCGTCCAGACGTAGTCGCCGAACTGGATCTCCACCACCGGCTTCCAGTCGCCGCGCGTCGCGTAGCCGATGGCCGTGCCGACGATGGAAGACTCCGCCAGCGGGGCGTTGAAGACGCGCTCCGGCCCGTGACGGGCGGTGAGGCCGCGGGTGGCGGTGAAGACGCCGCCCTTGCCACCGGCCACGTCCTGCCCGTAGACGATCATCCTGGGGTTGCGCGCGAGCTCCTCGTCGAGCGCCCGGTTGATGGCGTCCACGAAGACCAATTCGCCGCCCGAAGCCGGGGCCTGCTCCCAGGCCAGGCGGGGCTGGTCTTCCGGCTCGCACCAGACGTGGCGGGTGGCCGTGGCGCGTTCGGGCATTGGTTGGCTCTCGGCCCAGGCGGCGGCGCGCTCCACGCTCTCGTGCGCCTCGCGGTCGATGGCCGCGAACTCGGCCTCGCCGGCCACGCCTTCAGCCAGGCACCGCTCGCGGAAGCGGCGCAGCGGGTCGCGCGAGAGGTCGCGCGCCAGGTCTTCCCGGCTGCGGTACTTGCGGTGATCGTCGGAGGAGGAGTGGGGCAGCAACCGCACGACGTCGGCCTCGACGAGCGCCGGCCCGGCGCCGCCGCGCACGGCGGCCACGGCCGCGCGGACCACGTCCAGGGTTTCAAAGAAGTCGGTGCCGTCAACGTGGAAGCGCGCCAGCCCCTCGTACCCCGCGGCCAGTTTGTAGACCGATCCGCCCGCGGTCTGCTGTTCGATGGGGACCGATATCGCGAAATGGTTGTTCTCGATGAAGAAGAGCGCCGGGGCCTTGTCGCGCGCGGCCCAGTTGAGGGCCTCGTGGAAGTCCCCCTGCGAGGTCGTGCCCTCGCCCGCCGAGACGAAAACCACCTCGTCCACCCCCTCGCGGCGCGCGCCCATGGCGCAGCCCACCGCTTGCAGGAACTGGGTGCCGGTGGGCGACGATTGCGACACGATGCGCAGCGCCTTGTGCCCGTAATGGTTGGGCATTTGCCGCCCGCCCGAGTTGGGGTCGGCCGCCCGCGCCAGGAACGAGAGAAACACCTCCTCCGGCTTCATCCCCACCGACAGGCAGACGCAGATGCCCCGGTAGTACGGGTACCACCAGTCTTTCCCCGGCTGCATCGCCTCCACCGCGGCGGCCTGCGCGGCCTCGTGCCCGGAGCCGCCGATGTGGAAGAAACTCTTGCCCTGCTTGAGCAGCACCAGCATCTTCTCGTCGCAGTGGCGCGAGAGCCGCATGGTGCGGTAGATCGCCAGGAGCCGCTCGGCCGGCAGCGGCAGGCCACCCGTCGCGGCCGTGACCGGGGCCGGGGCCGGGGCTGGAGCAGCGGCCGGGGCGGCGCGCCGCGGGCGCTCCGAGCGGTTGACGGCGGGAGGGGAAGCCATGCGGCCGGACTTCCTCGTGGCGGACGATGTGACTGGCGAGCGAACTAGGCCATGTGAAGTGTAGCCGACGGGGCCGGCCGGGCAACAGAAACACATGGACTGTCACGGGTGAGCAGAGCGAACCGCGAGGGAACTTGAATGTTGCCGCCGTCAGGCCCCCGGGCCTGGGCGCCCATAGGTGTGTGAAGGATCGGCGCTGAGGATCACCCCCAACGTGAGCGCGGGAATCGAGACCTTCATGTCCCCGTCGCCGACTTGCCGCACAAGGAAGTATCTGTAGCCATAGTTCGCGGCCCCGGCGGTCAGGGCGTCTTCCATGGAGGGAAACGCGCTCAAGAGATGGCGACCTTTGACGACAACGAACTTTCCTGGATACCGACAGGCGAAACGTGTCCTTCGGGGTTCCCTTCATGGATTCACCTCGGACGTTCCCTTCCCTATACTACCATCCAGTCCGTAGGGCGCACCTTCCGTTGGTCCCGAGACCATCCCCACCAACGTCCCCACCAGCGGCCCCAGGTTCTGCTTCTTCAACGCGGAGAGACCGAGCACGTCGCGGCCGACTTCCTTCGAGAACCGGGCGAGGGCTTCAGGCGCGCCCGGAAGATCGATCTTGTTCCCCACCACCACCTCGGGCTTGGCCGCGAGCGTCGCGGAATACAACCCGAGTTCGCGGCGAATGGCGTGGTAGTTCGCCACCGGGTCGCTCTCGTCCACCGGGCAGAGATCGATCAGGTGAACGATCACCTTGGTCCGCTCGATGTGTCGCAGAAAGCGCACGCCCAGCCCCACGCCCCGGTGCGCGCCTTCAATGAGGCCGGGAATGTCAGCCATCACCAGCGTGCGGTAGCCGCCGGCGTCGATGATGCCCAGGTTGGGCCGCAGCGTGGTGAACGGGTAGTCCGCCACCTTGGGCCGCGCCGCGGAGAGGGCGCGCAGCAGCGTGGACTTGCCGGCGTTGGGCAGGCCGGCGAGACCGACGTCGGCGATGAGTTTCAGTTCCACGTGAAGGCGCCGTTCTTCGCCGGCGCGGCCTTCTTCGTATTCGCGCGGGGTCTGGTGCGTGGCGGTGGCGAACGACTTGTTCCCCCGCCCGCCTCGCCCGCCCGAGGCGACCACCACTTCCTGGCCCGAAGCGGTGAGGTCGGCCACCAGCGCGCCGGTGTCGCGATCCGCCACCACGGCGCCCACGGGAACCTCCACCACCAGGTCGTCCGCGTCCCTCCCCGCGCAGTTCCTGCCCATGCCGGGCGTGCCCTTCTTCGCGGAGAACCCGCCGCGGCGCATCTCGATGGGCAAAGTGTTAAGACCGTGGCTCGCCCGGAATATCACGTGCCCGCCCCGCCCGCCGTCGCCGCCGTCCGGCCCGCCCTTGGGAATGTACTTCTCCCGGCGGAAACTCATGCAGCCGTCGCCACCCTTGCCGCCGGTGACGACGATGTCGGCTTCGTCGATGAATTCCATGCGCGGGGGTCGGGGGTCAGGGGTCAGGCGGAGTACCGCGGTGTTGGGTGTTGGGTGCTGGGCCCAGCAC
>JACQVU010000047.1 GCA_016209585.1 Planctomycetota bacterium | reverse complement strand
TGAACCGCCCGCTGGTGGAGTGCTATCGCGCCGTGCGCGACGAGGTGGAGGCCGTGATTCGCCGCCTCTCGCGCCACCGCTACGATCGGGATTATTACTACGCCGTGCGCGACCTGGACCCGGCGGCGCTGGCGCTGGCGGCGCGGGCCGCGCGCTGGATATACCTGAACCACGCCTGTTTCAACGGTCTCTGGCGGGTGAACTCGCGCGGGCGGTTCAACGTGCCCTTCGGCCGGCACGTGGCGCCCACGCTCTGCGATGCCGCCGGCCTGCGGACCGCCAGCGCGGCGCTTGAGGGCGCGGATATCGCGATCCGCGACTTCCGCGCGCTTCCCAACCTGGCCTCCGCGGGCGACTTCGTCTACCTGGACCCGCCCTACCATCCGCTCTCGGCCACGGCCCGTTTCACGGCCTACACGGCGGAGTCGTTCACGCCGGACGACCAGGCCGACCTGGCCGGCGTGGCGCGGGCGCTGGCCGCGCGCGGCTGCCTCGTGATGCTCTCCAACTCCGACACGCCGCTCATCCGCGATCTGTACGACGGCGCGCCGTTCAATGTCACGCGCGTGATCGCCCGCCGCTCCATCAACCGCGACGCCACGCGCCGCGCCGGCGTGCCGGAACTGGTGGTCCGCAACTACCCGACGTGACCGCGCCGGGCCGGAAACCCCGCCGACTCCTTTCCGACTACCGTGGGGCACGCCGGACGGTATAATCGCCCGGTACGGCCGCCGCATGCCGCGAGCCGGGCCGCGCGAAGGAGGTTTCGGTGACGACCGCATACGCCCACGTTCTCCGTCCATGGACGCTCCTGGCCGCGATCACGCTGGCCGCCGGACCTCTCTCCGGTTGCGGGCCGGAGGTGAAGGAAGAGGAGGGCGCGGGCACCCGCGGCCCGCTCACGCGCAACCTCGACCAGGGCAACCTGAACGCCAAGACGCGGGAGGTCTTCGCGGCCTTCGTGGCCAGCGACCGCGTGCGCCAAGCCGTCGCCCAGGCCGGCGACAGGCCCACGCTGGGGTTCTACGGGGTTCGCAACCGGACCTCGGCCGTGGTCGACACCGAGATCATCACCGACCTCCTGAAGGAAGACATCGTCAACTGCGGCCTCTTCCGGCCCGTGGACATCGACATGCGCGAGTCCTTCTTCAAGGAAATGGCCGCCAGCGCCGGCGACATGTTCGACTCCGCCAGCGTGGCCAAACTCGGCCAGCACTACGGCGCCCAGTTCCTCCTCAGCGGCAAACTCACCGCCATGGACGAAAAGACCCCCGACGTGGCCCGCTCGCAATACAAGCTGGTCATGCAACTCAACAACGTCTCCACCGGCGAGATCGTCTTCATCCACGGCGCCGGAATCACCAAGACCATCGAGTGAGCGCCGCCGGCCCTACGTGGCTGGCAGCCCGTGAAGGAGGATCGTGTGCCCGCCGCCGCGCGCCGCCGCCGCGTTCCGCGCCTGGGCGCGATCCTGGCCCTGGCCGGCGCCGGCGCCATCGGCGGCGCGGGCGCGGGCTGCGCCAGTTACACCGAACGGGTGCGCGACGTGCTGGACGCCGCCGAAGCCGGCGACCCCCAGCGCGCTTACGAGGCCGCCACCACCCACCTTGAAGAGGCCGGCGACGACGGCGGCGACCGCCCGCTGCTGCTGCTGGAGCGATCCACCATCAATATGATGCTCGGCCGCCACGCCGACGCCGAGCGCGACCTCCGCGAGGCTGACGGCCTCTTCGAAATCCTCGACTTCTCCCGTGATCCCACCGGCGCAGCCGCCCGCTGGCTGGTGCGTGAGGAGGCCGGCATCTACCGGGGCGGGCCGCACGAGAAACTGCTGATCGGTGTCAATCGCCTGGCCGCCGCGCTGGCGTCGGGCGACCGCGAACTGGCCGGCGTCGCCGCGCGGCGCTCGCTGGAGCAGGCCGAGTACTGGGTGCGCTTCCTCTCGGAGCGGAAGTGGGAAAGCCCGCTCCTGTGGTTTCTGGCCGGCGTGGCGCTGGAAGCCCAGGGCGACGACGACAACGCCCGCGTCCTCTACGACCGCGCCCGCGCCGCCGCGCCCGGCGACGATCTCTTCGCGGCCAACTACGCGCGGCTGGCGCGCGCCACCGGCATGCGCGACGACCTTTTGACCCGCGGCCTGGCGAAGACCCCGGTTCCCGACGTGGCTGGAAAGGCCCGGCTCCTCATCCTTTTGTATAACGGACGCGCGCCGGTGCGGACCCCCGTGCGCAAGATCATCGATCCCGCCGTCCTCAGCGCGCTCGGCGCCGACGTGGCCCTCGCCGGCAACGTCGTCATGTTCGGCGGGTTTGAGACACGCGGGGCACGCTTCCATGATTGCCGCCTCACGCTTTCCGATGACCCGGCGGTCGAGCCGCCGCGCGGGCCGTCCCGCGGCGCCGACGTCGAGGCCCAGGTCACCGCCTGGTGGAAAGAGCAGGAGCCGTTCGTCTACATGGCCGCCGTCAGCCGCTGGGTGACGCGGTACGTGGCGGGGGCGGCGGTCGGGCAAGTGGTCAAGAAGGAGTCGGACAGCAAGGTGCTGGGCGATCTCGCCCGGCTGTTCACGTCGGCGGCGCTCTCCAGCGCCGACATCCCCGACACGCGCTCGTGGAACCTGCTGCCGCGCGAGATTCTGCTCTTCGAGTGCTGGCTGCCGCCGGGCGAGGTGACCGGCGCTCTCGCGCTCGGCGGCGGCGGTGGAGGCGGTGGGCGTCAGGTTCCGTTCCGCGCGACGCTGGTCGCCGACCGTCCGACGCTGCTGCCGCTGTTCGCGTGGGAATAGACAACTAATGCGCGCGGGCGACCACGGCCTCAACGTCGCGGGCGCGGGCGCGCGCGCTGACGGTGGAGTCGCCGGCGTCGGCCGCCCCGCCGGCGCGCAGGCGCTCCACGAACGCCAGGTGATCCAGTTTCTCGCGGCAACGCCGTAGATCGATGCTCGCCGCCCCGGATGGCGTCGGGCCGGCGTGCAAAAGGGCGTCGGCCAACACGGCGCGGGCCGCGGCCGGGCGGCCTTCCGCCCGCAGGAGGTCGGCGGTGGCCTCGGATTGCCGCAGCGTCGGGCGGGAGACGTCGCGGAAGACCGGGCGGGCGAACGGGCCGCCGTCGAGCGGGTAGGCGGCGCGGATGCGGATGCGTGACTCGTTGATGGGCGTGTGGTCGGCGTCGGCGCGGTGCTCCTGGTGGGTGATCGTCTCCACCACGTCGATGGCGCCGTCACCGTCCGCGTCCTCGAAGGCGTACTCCGCCGTTCCGGTGCACCTGAAGTCGCTGCCGCCCAGGGCGCGGTAGCCCGGGCAACCGGCGAAGAGGTCGCGCAGGCTGCCGGCGTCGTCCAGGCGCCAGATGAGGAGGCGCTGGTACTCGAAGCCCGGGAACGGGCGGCTCCAGATGGTGGCCAGGATTTCCGGCCCGCCGGCGCGATCCAGATCGCGCACCTCGAAGGCGAAGTCTTCTCCGCGCAGCAGCCGGTGGCCGCGATAAAGCGCGGCGGGGGGCGCGGCCGCGTCGGCGGCGGCCGTCGGCAAGCCGTAGACCGCGACGATGCTGGCGGCCGGACCGCGAACGATGGCCAGCGCCTCGTCGCCGGGCGTGGCGTCGAGGGAGCGGCGGAAGACCTCGGCGCGGGCGGTTCCGGGCATGAGACCCAGCGCGGCCAGGTCGACGCCGGCGTCGGCGCCGGCGTGCGCGACCACGTCGGCCAGGATCGTTTCGACGGCCGGCGGCGCGGCATGGCGCGAGACCGGGGAAGAGCCGCGCAGCAGCGTGGCGCCGAAGGCCACGAGCGCGGTGATGGCGGCGAGGCACAGGCAGCGGGCGAAAGTCTTCATGTCCGGTCTCCTCCGGGAACCGCCACGACCGGCCGGCGCGGCCGGTGTCGGGGGCGAGCGTGATGCGGTTCGGCGTCCCGGCGGACGGGCCGGCGCGCGCGCGGCATCAGGCGCCAAGATGGCGGGTGGGAGGAGCCGGAGGGCGGCGGCTCCGAAACCCTCTATCGGCGGTCGCCCGGCCAGCCTTGACGGGAATGCCGAAAATCTCTTGTGCGGCGGGGGTTCCCGAAGTAGAAGTTGGCGCCGATTGTTCGGAACGTTCATCGGCGAGGATGTTCTGGAAACCACGCTGTAGAGGAGTACGACGTATGGCGAAGAGTGCAGGAGACCGGAGCAAGACGAAAGCGGCGAAGGGTCGGGGCGACGTGCTCGTGGTGGGCACGAAGGTGAAGGAGTACGTGCGGAGCAAGAACGTGAACTGCTCCGGCGAACTCGTCGGCGCGCTCTCCGACGCGGTCAGGTGTCTCATCGACAAGGCCGTCTCCCGCGCCGGCGAGAACGGCCGCAAGACGGTCCAGCCGCGGGATCTTTGATCGGATTCGATAGCCGATCGCGTTCGATCGCCCGGCAACAGGAGACCCCCGGTCGCCCACCGGGGGTTTCTCGTTTCTTGCGGGAGCGGGAAAACAACCGCCAAGACGCCAAGAACACCAAGGCGAGGTCTCAGCCCCCCTGGGTGCTGGGTACGGGGTGCTGGGGTTCGGGTGCTGACTCTCGTCTCCCCATCTTCCCGTCTCCCCATCTCCCCATCACGCCGCCCCGCGCGCCTGGCCCGCGCCGGCCCCGGCATGTTGATAGAGGCGCGCCACCCGCCGGCCGAGGCCGCAGAAGACTTCGTAGGGCACGGTGCCCAGGATGCCGGCCAACTCGGCGGCGGTGATCTCCTCCTGCCCGTCGCGGCCGATGAGCGTCACCACGTCGCCGACCGCCGCCCCGGGCACGTGGCCCACGTCGACCATCGTGTAGTCCATGCAGACGCGCCCCATCACCGGCGCGCGCCGGCCGCGCAGCAGCACCTCCGCCCGCCGCGAGAGACCCACGCGGTAGCCGTCGTTGTAGCCCACGGGCAGCGTGGCGATCACCGTGTCGCGCGGCGCGGCCTGGGTGCGGCCGTAGCCGATGGGCGTGCCCGCCGCCACCCCCTTCAAGTAGATGATCTGCGTGCGCACGCTCATCACCGGCGAGAGGCGCAGCTGCGCCCCGGCGCGCCCGGTGGGGTCCACGCCAAACAGGAAGATGCCGCAGCGCACCATGTCGAAATGCGCCTCGGGGTGAAACAGCGTCCCCGCCGAGTTCGCGCAGTGAATGAGCGGCGGCCGCGCCCCGACCTCCCGCAGCCGCGCCAGACACTCGACAAAACGCGCCAGTTGCCCGTCGCTGTACCCGTCCTCCGGCGTTGGCGCGGACGAGAGATGGGTGTAGACCCCCTCCAGCCGCAGGCGGTTGGAGTTCAGGATGGCGCGCAGCACGGCCGGGAACTCCTCCACGGTCACGCCCAGGCGCGTCATGCCGGTGTCTACCTTCAGATGAACCGGCGCCGTCACCCCCTCCGCGGCGGCGGCGGCCTCCATCTCGCGCACCATGGCCGGGGCGTGGATCGACACCGTCACGCTGGCGGCCAGCGCCGGCCGCATGTGAGCGGGCAGCGTGGCGCCCAGGATCAAGAGCGGCGTTTGGATCCCGGCCGCGCGCAACTCCAGCGCCTCGCCGAGGTCGCCGACGCCGATGTACCGCGCGCCGGCCGCCTCCACCTCCCGCGCCACGGCCACCGCGCCGTGGCCGTAGGCGTTGGCCTTCAGCACCGCCAGCAACCCGGTCCCGGGGCCGACGTGGGCGCGAATGGCCGCGATGTTGCCCCGCAACCGCTCAAGGTCCACCTCCGCCCAGACCCGGTTGGTGACGGCGGTGAGCCGCGCGCCCTCGTCGTCCGAGGTGAAACGGGGAAACCACTTGCCGGAGGGTGTCATGGCGTGGGCATGGTGATCGGAAGGTCCGGCGCGTCCAGCCGCCGCCCGGCCACGGTGACCGCGGGCGGCAACAGGTAGAAGGGGCGGAACCCGTGAACCGGGCAGCCGCCGGCCGCCGCGAAGCGGGCGGCCCCGGCCGCGACCAGCAGGGCGGGCGCCGGCGCGGTGGGGAAGCCCGCGTGCACCCGCGCGCCCGCGGCCTCCAGCGTGGCGCGGTGTTTGACCGCGCCGCCGCCGAAGAGCAGGGCGTTCGGGAGGCGGCGCGCGGCGTCGGCGCACTCGGCCGGCGACCCGACACCCACTTCCCCCTCCCTATTTCGGTCCGCGGCCGGCCGCTCTGGAATCGGCGCCGCGGGGATCGTCCAGAAGACCTTGCCCGGCGACGCCTCGATCACCGGAACCAGCGTCGCCCGTGGGGGAACGGCGGCGAACTCCGACACCGCGCGGGCCGCCTCTGACAACAGGTCGAGCGACCGGATTCCGACCAGCGGAACGCCCAGTGCGTAGGCCAGCGTCTTCGCGGCCGCCACTCCCACCCGCAGCGAAGTGTACGAACCCGGCCCTTCGTCGACCGCCATCAACTCGATGTCCGCCGGCCGCCAGCCCGCGGCCACCAGCGCCTCCTGCGCCAGCGCCAGCAGGGTCTCGACATGGCGGTGGTCGGCCTCCATGAGGCGCACGACGGGCGGCGCGAGCGAACCGACCGCTCCGGCCGGGTCAGCCTCGCCAGCCGCCACGCCGCCGCCGGCGGTGGAGGTTTCAATGGCCAGGACGCGCATGGGGGC
>JACQVU010000046.1 GCA_016209585.1 Planctomycetota bacterium | reverse complement strand
GGGCTGAAGATCGCCCTCGGCCCCGTGGTGGGCCACGTGGGAACGGACCACGCCATTCTCTGGCTGCGCGCCGCGGGGAACGTCTCGTTGCCGCTCGACATCGCCATCCTGGAGGAAGGGCGCCGGGATTCGGCGCGGCGGGAACGGGCGACCTTCTTCCCCATCGGTCGCGGTTTCGGAAACGTGCGGATCGACGGGCTGAAGGCGGGAACCGCGTATCAGGTCGGCGTCAAGGCGCCGGACGACGAAAAACCCGCGCGGCTCTCGTTCCGCACGCCGCCCGCGCCAGCCGCGCATGGGAAGGTGCGCTTCGGCGTCGGCTCCTGCGCCAACTTCGGGAAGCATCCGGTGCAGCCGGTGTGGGACCAGGTGGCGAAGGACGACCTGGACCTCTTCCTCTTCCTCGGCGACAACTGCTACTATGGCGCCGGGCGGACCGACGGGAGCAAGGACTGGGAGAACGCCCAGTTCATGATCGAACGCCACGTGCAGACGCGCTCGCAGCCCAACCTGCTGGCCTCCATGCGTCGCATGGCCAACTACGCCGTCTGGGACGACCACGACTTCGGCCCCAACGACTGTGATCGCTTCTTCCCGCTGCGGGCGGAGTCGCGGGCCGTGCACCGCATGATGTGGGCCAACCCGGCGTACGGCGAGAACGACGAGGGGGTCTACCACTCCTTCCGCTGGGGGCCGGCGGAGTTCTTCATGCTCGATGACCGTTCGTTCAAGGACACGCGCGCCGCGGTCGCCCCGGCCGAGCGCACGTTGTACGGCGCGCGCCAGATGGCCTGGTTGCGCGCCGGCGTGAAGGCGAGCACGGCGGTGGTGAAGTTCATCGCCGGCGGCGTGCAGCACCTGGTGGACCTGCCGGCGGGCGAGGGGTGGCGGCAGGCGCCGGTGGAGCGCGCCGAGTTCCTCGCCTGGGTCCGGCGGGAGAAGATCACCGGGATCGTCTTTCTGTCGGGCGACGTGCACTACAGCGAACTGCTCCACCGCGACGCGGGCGCCGGCGCCGCCGATCTCGTGGAGATCACGTCCAGCGGCCTGGCCAACGAGACTCCGGCCGCGGCGGCGAAACTCCTGGCCGCGCTGAAGATCACGGGCCGCCGGTGGATGGTGCCGGTGGCCAACTACTGCGCCGTGGAACTGGACGTTCCCGCCGCCCCGAAGACCCCGCGCGAGGGCCGGATCGTCTTTCAGTGCTTCGCCTCGGCCACCGGAAAGAAAGAGGCGGAGACCACGTTCGATCTCTCGACGCTGCTGGATATCCAAGGCGACTGAACGCTCCGGCCGGCGGGGCGCGGCGGGGCGCGTGGTCGCCACCAGATTCGGCGAGGCGCCGCGCTACTCCGTCGCGATGCCGTGGTCGCGGCCGATCTGGAAGATCTCGGCGCGTTCCTGGGGCGTGAGGTCGAGTTTCCCGAGGCAGCGGCCCACCTCGAGGCGAGCCGCGGGATCCTTCATTGTTTTCAGATTGTCCAGAAGCGCGGTGTGGAGATCCTTGCTCCAGGCGACGCGGCCGTGGGCTTTGAACACCTCGCCCACCGCATAGGCCACGGCGCCGCGGACGCGGTCCTCGGTGGCCACCTCCGGGTGCATGAGACACTCCCGCAGGCCGCCCATGACGTTGGCCTGGATCATGGTGTAGTCCCGCACCCGCCGGACCAGTTTGCCGAGCGCCTGCATGGAGGCGACCACGATGTCCGGGTTGCGGCCCGGGGGCTTGGCGGCCTGGGTGGCGTTGGCCACCAGCCCCTTCAGCGCGTCTTCCACCTTGAACGCGGTGGCGTCAGGGTCCAGCGCGCCGAGCGCCTGCGCGGCCATCACCGCCTCCCGCACGCTGCGGTTGAGTCCGCCGGCCGGCGAGCGCTCGGTGAGGCAGGCCTTGATCTTGGCGTCGATCTCGTCGAAGTTGAACTGGCCGGCGCCGCGCACGATGAAGTCCTTCACGTTGGCCTTGCCGTTCTCA
This sequence comes from Planctomycetota bacterium, assembly GCA_016209585.1. GTDB lineage: Bacteria > Planctomycetota > UBA8742 > JACQVU01 > JACQVU01 > JACQVU01. Next base: position 4,287 of record JACQVU010000046.1, on the reverse strand, counting down.
CGGGTGGCGTTGCTCTTGAGGTTGGCCTCGGCCTGGGGCTTCTCCTCCTCCGTGCAGATCACCAGGATGGGCACGTCGCGGGTGCGATAGTCAGCCGCCAGCGATTGCAGCAGCGTCTCGGCCACCACGCGCTCGCGCGGCGTGAAGCGGTTGGCGCCGAACTCGCTGGACACCACCGGCTTCAGCAGCGCCTGGTAGTCGCAGATGATCACGTCTTCCATGGGGAAGCCGCGCGCCCGCCACAGCCCCTCCTTGGCGGCGGCGGCCCAGAAAACGCTGAAGTGGCGTTTTGAAAGACCCTCCAGCATGGTGTTCACGGCGTCGGGGTTCTCGGCGATGACCAGCACGGCCTCGCTGCCGTACTCGCCCAGGGCCTCAGTCAAGCGATTCATGGTGTGGTCGATCCTCGCGAAGCCGTGGTTGGGCGTGATCTTGCAAAGCGCCCGGGCCGCGGCGTACCGCACGCGCTTGTCCTGGTAGTCCAGGGCGCGCAGGATCGACTCCGTCACCTTGCCGAGCGTGTCCTGCTGGGGCACCGAGTTCTCGGTCGCGATCTCGCCGAGCAGATCGCACGCCGCCAGCGCCACCTCGCTCTTGTTGGAGTCCAGCGCCATCTCCAGCGCGCCGTAGGCCGCGAGTTGCCCGCCGGGCGCGCCCATCACCAACTTGTTGTGGACCTCGGTCTGCACTTTCTCCAGCGCGTTCTTCTCCTCCGGGTCGGTCGTCGCGACCTTGATGGTGTCGTACTCCATGAACATCTGGAGGTTGACGGCGGTCAGCAGTTCCCACCCCTGCGAGAAGTTCGGATCGGCCTGCGTGGCCCGGTAGGCCGACTCCTCGGCCAGGTACTCGTTGTATTGGAACCAGCGCACGGTGCGCTTCTTCAGTTTCTTGTTCGCCGCGTCCCACCGCCAAACCCACCACTTGCGGTCGGGGGCGGGGATGAGGGCGGAGTGGGCCAGGAACTGGTCGCGCCCGCGGTCGAAAAAGAGTTGCGCCGAAGCCTTCGCGTTCCAGGAGAGATCCCCGGTCACCTGCACCAGCGCGATCTTGGCCAAGTCTTTCGCCACCGTGTCTTTGTCGTACTCGTTGATGTACTTCAGGTCAGCCACCACCCGCTTGTCACGGATGCGCCCCAGCGCGATCACCACGTTGCGGCGCAATTTCTCGTTGTCCGATTTCAACATCTCGCAGAGCGGCCAGATCGAGTCGCCACCAATGTAGGCGCACACGTCAATCGCGTGCTCCGAGTTGCCGCCGTCCCCCTCGAGATAGGGTTGCAGGAAGGGCATGGCGTGGTCCCGCGCCTTGTCGCCCAGGTCCAGTTTCGCCTGGAACCGCTCCTGGAACGTCTCGCCCTTCGTCCCCACCGCGCGCTCCACCAGCCCCCGGATGTCGTCGTCGTTGGGAACGGTCGGCATCTCCCCCTTGCCGTCGTACCGCGACACCAGGTACCGCGCCATCGCGCGGATCTTGTCGTCGGCGCCCCCCTCGACGCCGCGCATGTACATCTCCATCAGCGTCTTCATGCCGGCGATCTCGCGCAGTTCCGCCGTCACCGAATCCTTCGGGTTGGCCGCCAGCACCTTGTTGAACGCCGTCTCGGCGTCCTTGAAGTTGCCCTCCTTGTACAGGCGCACCCCCTCCGCGAAGGTCTTCTGAAGTTCCGCGTCCTCCGATTGCGCCATGGCCCAAGGCGCACCCGCCGCCACCAACCCGGCGACCACCGCCACCCACGCCACCCACGCGGCCAGCCACCGCCGACACCGCGCGGACACAGGGCGATTCGCGCTGCGCTTCATGGTCCTTGCCTCAACGACTCGATCGCGCCGAGAAAAAGGGGAGACCAGCATCTTAAGGGGTGAACCCAGCATACCCCCTCAGCCGCGGGAGGTCAACCGGCCTTCTTCGAGCGCGCCAGCCGCAGATCGTCGATCAGGCGGCGGAAGAGGGGGTGGTCGCGCAGCGGGGCGAGATCGGGGTCCTCTTCCATGTGGCGGTAGTCCTCGAAGCCCTCGTCGGCGGCGCGCTGCAGGGCCGCGAGCGCCGCGGCGGCCTTCCCCTGGAGCGAGAGGGCGCACGCCAGGTTGTACCACGCCACCCGGTTGGCGTCGTCCAGCGCCACGGCGCGGCGCAGCGTGCGCTCGGCGGCGCGCCACCAGGCGTCGCGCGCCTCCGCCCCGGGATCAATGCCCGGTGGGTTTTTTGGCGTGCCCCGCGCCTCCCGCGCGGCGGCGGCGCGGAGCGCGTCGGCCTCGGGGTCGGACGGGACGGGAGCGAAGACCCCAGGCCGCTCACCCGTGACGACGGACTGCTGGGCCTTCGTGAGTTCATCGAGGCCCCGCTTGGAGTAGACCTGGGAGATGACCCGCCGGTCGTCGCGGAGCGCGGCCAGTTCGGGACTGGCCAGCAGGTCGGTGTCAGGGCTGACGCCGTTCCACACCGCCTGCGCCAGGGCGCTGACGGCTTGCTCGTGTTTCCCCTCACGCGCCAGGATGCGCGCCGCCACCAGGAAGAGGTCCGGTCCGCCCCCCAGCAGAATGCCCACCTGGGCGAGCGCCAGCCCCTGCGAGGCCGGCATCGTCAACAAGGCGTCCTGCCGCTTCGACCACCCTCCCAGCAGCGTGAACGAGCGCAGCGCCTGGCGCTTCACCCGCTCGTCCGCGTCCCGCAGCGCCACCCGCAACAGGAGGTCGAGCGCGGCGTCGCCCCCCGCGGCCGCGATCTCAACAACCGCCCGCGTCCGCTCGGCCGGCGGGCGCGCGTCGAAGCCGTCCAGCAGCGGCCCCGCGGCCGCCGCCAGGGCCCGCGAGACGCCCCAGCGGACGCGGAAGGCCAGCCACCGCGCGGCTGGGGCGATCTCCGGGTTGCTGGCGTCGCCGGCGGCGGCTTCGAGGGCTGGCAGCGCCGCCTCGCCGCGGGCGAAAAGCGCCTCGGCGGCCCGCTCCCGTTCCGCGGGCCGCGGCGAGCCCAGCGCCGCGATCAGCGCGCGGAGATCGGCGGCGGTTTCACCGCCGTCTCCCATTTCCACCGGCGGGGGCGTGGCGGGCGAGTCCTGCGCGCGGCTGGACGCGCCAGACGCCATTGCCAGCGCCAAGGCGAGGGCCAACCGGCGCGGAGATGCCGCGGAGTTCGCCGGAGAGGAATACATAGTGTGTCAGCCCCGGCGTTCGCGGCGCTCGCGCGGTCGATGCTCACGGGGCGTCGGCCAGGAATAGATCCGCCAGCCGGCGCGGATCGGCCGGCTCGATGTCTTCCGGGATGTCCTGCCCCGCCGTGACGTACGACAGGACCGTTTTCAGCGCCGCGGCCGCGCCGAAGAGCGGACCGAGGCACACGGCCTCGTCAAGTTTCGTGAAGAGCAGGCGATTCACCCCCGTCACCCCGTAGGCCCGCGCCATGTCCAGCATGTTGCTCAGGCTGGTGACGGCCGGCAACACCAGGTGCGTTTCATCGGCGCGGGCGACCGCGAGGAAGGCGCGCAGTTCGCTCATGCGCAGCCGGTCGCGATGGGTGCGGCCGGCGGTGTCAAGAAAAACCAGGTCCATCTCCGCGAACTCCGCCAGCGCCTCGCCAAGGTCTTTCGGCGAAGTCACGGCCCGCAAGGGCACCGAAATGATGTCCGCGATGGTCCGCAACTGGTCCACGGCCGCGATGCGGTAGGTGTCAACGGTGACGATGCCCACGGCGGCCTCGCCGCCCACGCGCGCCTTGGCCGCCAGTTTGGCGATGGTCGTGGTCTTGCCCACCCCCGTGCCGCCCACCAGCGCCACCACCCGCCGGACCCCCCGCGCCACCGCCGGCTCCGGCGCGCTTGCCACCACCTCCGCCAGCAGGCCGACGAGGGCCGCGCGAAGCGCCTCGCGGCTTCCCCCCTGATCCGGCGTAAGCGCCGCCGCCGCGCGCGCCGCCACGTCCCGCGCCAGGCTCTCGGGCAGTTCCCGCTCCAGCAGCGTCGCCAGGGCAAGGTCCAGGGCGGGGCGCGCGCCGTCAGAAACGGCGGGCGCGCCATGGGCCGCGCGAGTCCGATCCCCGGAACGGCTCATCTCGGCGACGCGAACGTGCAGCGCGCGCACCTGCTCCTGGAGTTGGGCGATACCCGCCGGCTCCGGCGCGGGCGGCGCGGGCTTCACCAGGCGCCCGCCCGGCCCGTAGGTCACCATCTCCCCGCCCACCGCCGCGGCCGCCGTGGGGCGGGAGAGGCTGACGTCGGCGGGGTTCGGGGCGGGCGGGCCGGCGTTCGGCGAAGCGACCTCAGCCTCCACGGCGTCGAACCGCGACCCCGTG
>JACQVU010000045.1 GCA_016209585.1 Planctomycetota bacterium | reverse complement strand
GGATGTGGGGGGCGCAGAAGCGGGTGTACGCGGCCATCAAGTTCTTCCTGTACACGATGGCGGGGTCGATCCTGATGCTCATCGGCATCATCGTGATGTATTACACCTACCGCGACGCCGTGGGCACGCCGAGTTTCTCGCTCATCGCGTGGCGGGAGCACTGGGAGGTCTTCGCCAAGGCCACCGTGACGCTGGGCGGCGCGACCTGGTCGAAGGCCGACCTGGTTTTCCTGCTCTTCTTCATCGGCTTCGCCATCAAGGTGCCGATCTTCCCCTTCCATACCTGGTTGCCGTGGGCCCACGTGCAGGCCCCCACCGCCGTTTCGGTCATTCTGGCCGGGGTGCTCCTGAAGATGGGAACCTACGGCTACCTGCGGGTCACCTATCCCCTCTGCCCCCAGGCCGCCATGGCCCTGGCCGTGCCTATCGGCGTGCTGGGGGTGATCAACATCATCTACGGCGCATGCTGCGCCATGGCGCAGAACGACATGAAGTCGCTGGTGGCCTATTCGTCGGTCAGCCACATGGGGTACTGCATGCTCGGCCTGGCCGCGATGACGCCCTACGGCGTGATGGGGTCGGCGCTGCAACAGTTCAACCACGGCACCTCGACCTCCATGATGTTCCTCCTGGTCGGCGTCATCTACGACCGCGCGCACCACAAGTTCATCCGGTACCCGACGGACTACCCCGACCCGGCCAAGGCCGGTCAGCCCGGTTTCGGCGGCCTGGCGTCGGCGCTGCCGATGTACACCGGCATATTCGCCGTCGCCATGTTCGCTTCGATGGGACTGCCGGGGCTTTCGGGCTTCGTGAGCGAGGTTTTGGTCTTCCTCGGCGCCTTCCAGGGGCAGGCCCATGAAGCCGCCCGGAACCTGACCGGCGTGGCCGGAACTTCCTTCCAGACGCTGACGGTGGTGTCGGTCACCGGCGTGATCCTGACGGCCGGCTACCTCTTGTGGATGTTCCAGCGGGTCTTCTTCGGGCCGCTGAACAAAGAGTACGCCGGCCTGCCCGACCTCAACGCGCGGGAGATCGTCACGCTGGCGCCGCTGGCCGGGATCGTGCTGTTCTTCGGCGTCTGGCCCCTGCCGCTGCTCGACCTCATGGATCAGACCGTGCAAACCTTCGTGGCGCAGATGAACGCGGCTGCGGCCATGCCCAAACTGGGCGCGCCCTGGCCCTCCGGCATGCCCTTCATCGGCCACTGACCGGCCGCCGGGATATCCCACGCCATGTCGCCGCCGCCGGCGCTTCTCGCATCCGCGCTCCCTTCCATCTCCGACGCCCTGCGCGCCAACGTGGAGGGCGCGGGGCAGGTGCTGCCCGAACTGTTCTTCGGCGCATCGTTCCTGTTCTGCTTCCTGCTCGACATCCTGCTCGACCGGCGGCCGCGGCGCTCCGCCTACCTCCTCTGGTGGGGGTTCGTCGGCGTCGAGGCGCTGCTCTGGTGGACGGCGTCGCCAGAGGGGCGAGCCGGCTTCCAGGGCTGGTGGAGCGCGCTGGGCTTCATCTTCCTCGGCGGGCTGGGCGTCACGGTGGTGGCGGCGCTGACGCTGGCCTTCCTGAAACTCCGCACGCGGGTTCCCTACGCCGTGATCGGGCTGCTCGCGGCGGCGCTGGCGGTCTGGTTCTGGAACTCGCGCTCGCCGGGAAGCGGCGAGCACTGGGCGGCTTTCCTCTTGGCGTCGCGCTGGAGCGCGCTGCTCTTCGGCCTCATGGGGGCGCTCTTGGCGCTGCACGCCGTGCTCGGCGCCGCCGGCAAGAAGGCGGTCGGCGTGGCGGCGCTGATCGGTTGCGTCGTGGCCCTCTGGACGACGCACCTCACGTCCGGCCAGGCGCCCGCCGGCCCCGCCGGCGGGTACTGGTTCCAGGGGGTGGTGTTCAACACCGGCTACACGGAGTTTTTCCGCTACTTCTGCTACGCAGCCACGGCGCTGGCCATTGTCATGGCCATGTTCTCGCGGGAGGTCCGGCTGCACGGCGAGGGCGAGTATTACTATCTGCTGATGGCGGTCGGGCTGGCCATGGCGTTCCTCTCCATGGCCTCCAACCTGCTCATGATCTACGTGGCGCTGGAATCGGTTTCCATCCTCTCTTACGGCCTCGCGGGGTATGGGCGCCACAACGCCCGCTCGGCCGAGGCCGGGCTGAAATACGTCACCTACGGGGCCATGGCCAGCGGCGTGATGCTCTTCGGCATGAGTTACCTCTACGGCTTCACCGGCACGCTCGACGTGGCCGGCGTGACCGAGGGCATGCGGGCGCGCACCGAAGAGGCCATCGCGGCCGCGACCGCCGCCGGCCTGCCGGACCCGGCCGGGGCCGTGGACCGCGTGGGCTTCTGGTTCCCCATGCTCATCCCGCTGCTGATGGTGTTCGGCGGCTTCGCCTACAAGATCGCGGCCTTCCCCTTCCACATGTGGGCGCCCGACGTGTACGAGGGCGCGCCCACTTCCTCCACCGCCTTTTTCTCGGTCGGGCCCAAGGCGGCCGGCTTCGCCGTGCTCATGAAAACCTTCCTGGCGCTCTTCTTCGGTTACTACGGCCTGTCGTGGCGGGGCGAGGCCGCCGGCGAGCCGGTCTGGGCGCTGGACCCGCAGCGGCAGGCCATCCTGGGCTACATCCTGGCCGTCATCGCCATCGCCACCATGACGCTCGGCAACCTCATCGCCATCATGCAGACCAACGCCAAGCGCATGCTGGCCTATTCCTCCATCGCGCATTCCGGCTACATGCTGGCGGCCGTGGCCCCGCTGGCGTTCACCCGGCAAAACGACCCGCTGGTGATGAGCGGCGTGGAGGCCGCGATGCTCTACCTGGTCTTCTACCTGTTTTTCAACCTGGGCGCGTTCTTCGTGGTGCTCTGCATTGAGAACCGCGTCGGCAACGCCGACATCGCCCACATGGCCGGCCTGGTGCGCACCGCCCCCGGCATGGTGGTGGCCATGGCCGTCTTCCTCTTCTCGCTCACCGGCCTTCCGCCGCTGGCGGGGTTCATGGGGAAGTGGCAGATTTTCCAGACGCTGCTGACCGAGGGCGACGCCGTGGTCTCAGCCGACGCCAACCCGCTGCGCCTGCCCATTCCCCTCATCCTCGCCGTGGCGGTGGCCGTGAATTCGGTCATTTCGCTCTTCTACTACCTGCGCATCGCCAAGGCGATGACCATCGATCAGCCGGCGCAGGCCGAGTTCCCCCGGTTCCCGTGGTGGCAGACGGCCGTGGTCTGGGTGCTGTTCGCCGTGCCGACGCTGGCGCTTTTCCCGGCGTGGAGCCTGCCATTCGACTATATTAAGGGGCTGGGGCTGGGCGTGCTCTATTTGCCCTGATTGGTCGCGTGAGGCCCGCATGAGATTCGGCGCCGGAGCCGTTCCCGACAACGCCACCCACCTGCTGGTGGTCCGCACGGAGCAGAACCTGCGCCTCCCACACCTGCAAGTGCGCTTCCAGCGGGAGGAAGAAGGCATGCGGCTGAACGTCGGCGGCACAACCGTGTCGGCGGAAGAACTGGCGGACCTCGTCCGCCGCGGTGTCCTGGAACGGCTGGACGCCGGCGGCAACCTCTACCGCATACGCCGGGGGCAACCATGAACGTGCTTGGTGGGAAAGAGAGCCGCCTCCGCGCGGTCGCGCCGGTGGCCAGGGCGGTCCCACGGCGAGCCTTGATGCTGGCGCCGGCCTTGGTCTTCGCCGTGCTCTGGGGCGCGGCGTCGTCGGCGACGGCGCGGGCCGCGGAAGAGGATTTGGCCGTTCTCGAAGGCGGGGCGGGTCGCGTGGAGTTCGATCCCGCCGACGGGCGCTGGTCGTGGCGCCGGGCCGACGGGGAGTGGGTGCTGCGCGGCGCTTGGGCCGAGGCCGAGTTGGCCGGCGGCGCGCGGGCGCGCACCACCGACGGCGCGCGGGCCTCGCGGCGGGCGGCGGTGCGCGATCACGCCGACGATCACGGCCGCGGCCGGATGCTGAAAGCCGTGTGCGCCGCCGGGGCCGACGGCCGGTATTTCCTGGAGTGGACCGCGATCATGTATGAAGGTCGGTCGGACCTGCTCTGCCGGCTGGCGATCTCCAACCAGGGCGGCGGCCCGCTCGCGGTCGGGGCGTTGGCGCCGGTGATCGCGGCGGCGTCCGGCGATCCGCGCGCGCCGCGCGGGCTGGTGGTGGGGGCCGACGCGCGCCGGGCGCAGGTGCTGGAGAACGGGCACGGGATGTACTTCGACTTCGACGTGCGCATCCTGTCGGGCGACCATCAATCGCCGTCGAACTGGAACCACGCGGTGTGGGCCAAGTCGTCGCGGGACCTGTTCACGGCCGGTTTTCTCACCCACGACGCGGCGCTCACGCAGTTGCGGGCCGCGCCGGGGAAGGCCGGCGGCGACTTGTTCCCCGGCGGGCGGCGATCGTTCGCGTCCTACGCGGCCGAATGCCGCTACCTGCCCCGCAAGGGCTTGCCGCCCGGCGGCCGGCTGGCGGGCGAGACGCTGCGCCTGTACGCGGCGCGCGGGGACGTATTCGGCGCGCTGGAGGACTTCGGCCGCGCCGTCGCCGCGTTCCACCATCGCCCCGCCCGGCCTCCGGCCGACGTTCCCGATGGCTGGAACTCCTGGGGAGGCGGGGCGGGGTCCGGCGGACAGGGGCAGGCGATCACCGAGGGCTACGTCCTTGAGAACCTGGCGTTCGCCGAGCGCCATTACCGCCCGTACGGTCTGCGGAACTTTCAGATCGACGACGGTTGGCAGGTGGGCGTGGGCGACTGGACGCCCGACCCCGTCCGCTTCCCCAACGGCCTGGCGCCGGTCGCGCGGGCCATCGCGCGGGCGGGCTTCGCGCCGGGCCTCTGGATCGCGCCGTTCATGGTCAGCCGCGACTCCGCGCTGTTCCGCGAACACCCCGAGTGGCTGGCGAAAAAGGGTTTCCTCGGCCTGCGCCTTTCGCCGCGCGACTGGGAGCCGCTGGACCTCACGCGGCCCGAGGTGAAGCAGTGGCTGGCGCGGCTCTTCGAGCGCGTCACGCGGGAGTGGGGCTTCCGGTTCATCAAGTTAGACTTCGCCTACTGGGCCGCGCTGAGCGAGGGCCACTTCGACCCGGCCAAGAGCAGCGCCGAGGCCTTTCACGACGGTCTGCGCGTGGTTCGCGACGCCATCGGGCCAAACGTGCACCTCCTCACCGTCGGCATGCTGGGAACCAGTTTCGATGTCGCCGACTCGTTCCGACTGTCGCTCGACAACCAGCCCGATTGGGAGGGGCGCGGCCGGGGCATGGGCACGCAGGGTCTCAAACCCACCTACCGGACGTTCGCGCGGCGCTACTATCTCCACGGCACGCTCTGGGCCAACCACCCCGACCTGCTCTTCTTCCGCGAGCCGCTCACCACGGACGAAGCCACCGCCTTCGCCACCGCCGTGGGGCTGTCGGGCGGGATCGTGAAACTGGGCGAGCGGTTCACCGACATGGACGCGGCCCGGCGGCGGGTGCACACCCGTTTTCTGCCCGTGCACGGGGTTTCCGGGCGGCCGCGGGACCTCTTTGAACGGGAGTTCCCGGAGGTCTGGCGCTTGCCCATCGAGGCGTCGGGCGAGAAGTATGACCTGATCGGCCTGTTCAACTGGGGCCGAAACGTCGATCTCAACACCGGGCAGGCGATGCCCGAGGCGGCGCGCGTCCATCGGCTCTCCCCCGCGGCGCTCGGATTGCCGGCCGGACGTTACACCGCTTTTGAGTTCTGGCGCGGCCAGCCGCTGGGCGACGTGGACACCGCGGGCGACGCGAACGCCGCGTACGACATCCCATTGCAGCCGCGGACCTGCGCGCTGGTGGCGCTGCGCCCGGCGCTGGATCGGCCGCATCTGCTCTCGTGGGACCGTCACTTCACGCAGGGCGCGGAATGTTTCCACGGCCAGACGTGGAACGGCGACGCCAACCGTTTGACGCTGGCCTTCGAAACCGTGGCCGGCGAGAGCGGCCGCCTGTGGCTGCGGGTTCCGCCGCCGTTCCGGCTGGCGCGCGCGGCCGCCGACGGCCTGGGAGAGCCGTCAGTCGCCTGGTCGGACGCCACTTCGACGGTGTGTATCGTCTATCCCGCGCCGCGGGCGAATGTCGAGGCCCGGATGACGTTGGTTTTTACGCGCGCGGCTGGCGGGGTGGAGGAATCAGGCGCGCCCGCCGACGAGGGGTTCTGACCCGCCGCCGGCGAGAGCGCGCCCCGTCGCCCGGATCGGTTGTCACTGCCCGCCAGAGGCTGGACGCCACGGCCGGCGGCGGGATACATTCATGGTCACGGGTCGCGGCCTCCGGCGGCGGTTGGTCCGCGTTCGGGGCGTGAGAAGAAGAACCACGAATGAACACCAATGAGGGGATCATGGCACGCACCCATCTCTATACGTCGGAGTCGGTCTCCCAGGGGCACCCGGACAAGGTCTGCGACCAGGTCTCCGACGCCATCCTCGACTCGATGCTCGAGCAGGACCCCTACTCCCGCGTGGCGGTGGAAACCTGTGTCACCACCGGCCTCTGCGTCGTGGCGGGGGAGGTGACGACGAAGGCGTACGTGGAGATTCCGGAGGTGATCCGCCGCACGATCGAGGACATCGGCTACACCGACGCCTCCATGGGCTTCTACCGCGACGTGGGCGTGCTGGTGAGCATTCACGAGCAGTCGCCCGACATCGCGCAGGGGGTGGACGAGGGGCGCGGTCTGCACAAGGAACAGGGCGCCGGCGACCAGGGCATGATGTATGGGTTCGCGGTCGATGAGACCCCCGAACTCATGCCCATGCCCATCACCTTCGCCCACCAACTGGTGGCCGCGCTGACCGAGGCGAAGAAGAAGGGCGACATTCCCTACCTCCGGCCGGACGGCAAGTCGCAGGTCACCGTCGAGTACGGCAAGAACGGCAAGCCGCGGCGCGTGGACACGGTGGTGGTCTCCACCCAGCATGAGGCCTACGCCGAG
>JACQVU010000060.1 GCA_016209585.1 Planctomycetota bacterium | reverse complement strand
CCCGATCCTTTTCTCCGTGCGCCCTCCGTGCCTCCGTGTCTCCGTGTTGAACGCCCGCGAGCAGTTTCGACGGGACTCGCGTTTAGACGCGGTTTGGTTGCGGCCGAAGCCGCGCTGTGTCCTATCGTCCCTCGTCCCGCGTCCCTCGCCCCTCGCACGATGCCCTCACTACATGCGTCGAATGGACGCCTCTTCCGGAGCGGTCGAAGAACGGAGTCTCCGTAACCCGTTTCTCATCAACGACTAACGGCGCGAATAAAAATCGAGATTTTTTTCGGCCGTGGATGGCGCGCGGTTTGGCGCCGGCAAGACAAAGCGGCGACACGCCGCCGCACTCCCCATCTCCCCGTCTCCCCCAACGCTCCCGACTCTCGGACGGCGCCACCGTTGGAATATCGAACATGCACCCGACGCCCGCGCGGCGCCAAGGCTACTTCTCTTCGTTTGTCTCCGGCGCGGGAGGCGCCGCCGGCGGGGGCGGGGGGTCGCCGGGCAACCTGAAGCCGGCGGCGCGCAGGTGCTCCTTCGGGTCGCCGATAAGCCGGTGGTGATAGAGCAACTTGCGCTCCCAGTCGGTCATGGGCGCGTCGATCTTGAAAAGCGTCCAGATGAAGCGATCTATCAAGTGGCCCATGGAGAGCGCCAAATAGTGAACGTTATCGTACTGCGGGTTAAAAACGTGGTCGCGCTGCACGTGCGCCATTTCATCCGACGAAATCTCGTACTCCTTCCCAAGCCCGTCGGGCGCGCGCCAATCGCCCGCGCGGAACCGGTCGCGAAGCCAAATAGCGGATTCGAAGGGCCCGTCATCGAACTCGTTCGGCTCCTCCGGCGCATGGAAGGCCGCACGGAGCCTTTCAAGCGCCGCGCGGATTTCCGACGCGAACCGCGCCGCCCGCGTCCGACGAACGGCGTCGAGCACGTCGCGAACATCGGTGTCGGCCTTGACCTTGTGAGGACCTCCGATCCCAACCACCCAGAATTTCGGTTCCTGGGCGAGAACCGCTGACGCCTGTTCGATCGCCTGGTCTTCCGTCGCCTGCCACCCGCGCATCTGCGCCAGTAACTTCGCCACGTGGCTGTCAGGATGCTCGCGGCAGAAGCGGCACCGAAGCGTGTGCGCCTCGAACGCGGGGATGAGGTTCTCGCCCCGTTTCCACGCGGCTTCGGCGCCCGTCTCCATCGCCCAGTGCAGCCCGCCGTTCGGGGGTGGGAAGGAGTCGCAATCGTGGTCCTCCTGTACATACTTGGCGAGAAGACCGGGCGCCGCTACTTCCGGCCGGCGGTCAGCAGGTCGCCTTCCCGCAACGCGGGCGGCGGCTTCCCAAAGGGAATGACCACGAAGCGGGCCGGGTCTTCCAGCAGGCGGGTGGCTTCGCCGTCGACCACCACCGCGCCCAGGCGCGCGCCGTCGCGATAGACGTTCAGCCGCATTCCGGGCAACGGCGAGCCGTGCCGGCGCACCGCCACGACGATCTGCTCCCAGATCTCCACCACCTCGCCTTCCAGCGGCTCATCAGCGTCCGCGGCGGCGGCTTGGCGGGCGGCGGCCAGCCGGTCGATCTCCCCGGACCCCTTCACCACCTCGGCCAGCGCGCGGTCATCGGCGTCCATCGGGGCGACGGCGCCGGCGCCCGCTCCCGCTCCCGCTCCCGTTCCCGTTCCCGCCACGGCGCTCCCCGGAGCAGCCGGCCCCTCTCCCGGCGCCATGCTGCCCGCCACGGGGGGCGGCCCTGGCGACGGCGCTGGGGGTTCGGCGGGCCGCGGGGGCGCCGGTTCGGGCGCGTCCGTGTCCGGCGGTTGCGCCGGGGTGTTCCACGCCACCCAACTGGGCGGGTGGCCGGTCGCGACCCACATGATCATGGTCAACAGCGTGACGCCCAGCGCCGCGCCGAGCGCCACGCCCAGGGTCAAGCCGGTGACGAAACCGCGTGGCAACGTCATGGACGCCAGTCTACTCCAGCAGCCGGGCGATGTCGCCGTGCAAGGTGGCGCCGTTGGAAGCCAGGATCTCGCCGCCGTGGAGCCACCGCTCGCCCAGCGAGAAGTCCGTCACGCGCCCGCCAGCCTCGCGGACGATGAGGCCCCCGGCGGCCACGTCCCAGGGTCGCAGGAAGAGTTCCCAGTAGGCGTCGAAGCGGCCCATCGCGGTGTAACAGAGGTCCAGCGACGCGCACCCCCCGCGCCGAATGCCTTCGGACAACAGCGACAGGCGGCAGAAGTTGCCGTGGTTGTTGCGCGGCGTGTCGTTCTGGTTGTAGGCGAACCCGGTGGCCAGGAAGGCGCGGGAGAGATCGCTCTCGGCCGTCACCGCCAGAGGTTCGCCGTTGAGGCTGGCGCCGGCGCCGCGCGCGGCGTGGAAGGTCTCGCCCGTGGCCGGCGCGTGCACCACGCCGATCAACGGCTGGTCCGCCTCCCACAGCGCGATGGAGACCGCGAAGAAGGGATAGCGGTGCGCGAAGTTCACCGTGCCGTCCAGCGGATCGACGATCCAGGTCCGGGCCGCGCCGCGCCCCGTGCCGTTCGACAACGTCTCCTCCGCGATGATGTCGTCGCCGGGATACGCCTCCCGGAGGCGATCCAGGATCAGGCGCTCGGCGCGGGTGTCGGCCACGGTGAGCACGTTGCGCCGCCCCTTGTATGACTTGTCTTCCGCCCGCAGGTGGCCGTAATGTTCCATCAGCAGCCGCCCCGTCTCTGTTGCCAGGGCCAACGTGAAGGCGAGCGGTTCGGGCGGGGCCATGGGCGGGGTTGGGG
>JACQVU010000009.1 GCA_016209585.1 Planctomycetota bacterium | reverse complement strand
GTCCTGGACTTCCAGAAGATGGACGTGGGGCGCTTCGAGTCCCGCCTGCGGACCGAGGACCTGTCCGCCCTCGTCCGCGAGACGGCGGACTGGAAGGCGGGCGGGTTCAAGTTCCGGCTGGTGGCGGAGTGCGACGAGAACGCCTGGCCGCAGGCGCAACCCGTGGTGGAGAACATCCGCGCGCGCTTCTTTGCCCTGGAGCGGCGGGAGTTCTCAAGCGAGTGGCGCCCGAACTACGACTTCGGTTTCGAGGTGGAGATTCCCCCGGACTGGGAGGGGCGCACGGAAAGTTCGGACGACGGCCGTTCGACCCGTCTGGCGATGCTTTCGCCGGAGGGGAAGGCCGATGTCACCATCGAGGTGGAGCCGGCCGGGCGGCCGCAGAACATCATGACGCTGGGCCAGGCGCGGGCCGAGGAGATGCAGGGCGACCGCGCGCGCTGGGACGGGTTCGCCTCGAAGAGCGCCGGCGCGCTCTCCATGTTCGGGGTCAACGCCTATCAGATCGAGTTCGCCTACGTGCGCGAAGGGGAGCACCGGTACGGCAAGGAGGTGCTCTTTGAGTTCGACAACCTGGTCTATCACCTCCGCTTCACGTCCGCCGCGGAGCGGGCGGAGATTCACGCCAAGAGCGTTCAGGTGGTGTACGATTCGTTCGCGCTCTATCGGAACCTGGTCTCGGCGGAGGCCGCGCGCCGGTCGGCGGAGGCTATCGGGCGGTATGAGGAGGCCCTGCGGTTCGTCAAGGCGCGCAAAATGGAAGAGGCGGCGGCGCTCCTCGAAAAAGTGACGACCGATGCGCCGCGTTTCGCCGACGCCTGGCGGGTCATGGCTGAAGTGCGTCTCTCGCAAAACCGGATCCCCGAAGCAGCCACCCTCGCCAGGAAGGCCCGCGGCGCCTACCGGGAGCATCCGGGAATCCGCGAACTCCTGGCCGGCATCACCCTGAAGCAGGCCGATCTCGCCTTCCGCGAGAAGCGTCTGGACGACGCCGAGAAACTCTTCGCCGAGGCCGCCGAAACCACCCACAACCCCAAGGTGGAGGAGACCGGCGTCACCGGCCTCTGCGGCGTGGGCCAGCAGTACGCCATCGCCCAGCCCCCGATGCTCACGGAAGCGGCCGCCACCTACCAGCACGCGGTGAAACTGGCGCCGGAGAACGTGAAGGCGAAGCAGGGCCTCGCCGACACCTACATCAAGGTGGCCAACGCCGCCGTCGCGAAAGAGAACTTCTCCGCCGCGCGCTCCGCGGCCTCCAAAGCCGTGGCGGCCTACAAGGGATACAAACCGGCGCAGATTCTGGAGGACTCCATCGACAAGAAGGAAGAGGCCGCGCGAAAGAGGCGGGAGGCGGAGGCCAAGCGGCGCGCCTCCGGGAAGTAGAGCGCGGCCATGAAGCGCCTGGCCACCGACCTCCTCCAGACCACCGAAGCCCTGGAGCACGACGTCTATCACGAGAGCGGCCTGCGCCTGTTTCAGAAAAGCGAGCCGCTGGCGGGGGAACATCTTTCCTTCCTGTCGCGCGCCGGGGTGAACCAGGTCTTCCTGCGGGAGGCGGAAGACAACATCGTCGAGTTCATGCGCCACGCCCGGTACGTCCGGGTTCCACTGGAACAGTTGCGCCGCAGCCAGGTCCTTGCGCTCCCGGTCTACGACGAGGCCGGGCGGCTGCTGGTCGACGCCGGCGCCCCGGCGACCATGGACCTGCGCCGGTATCTCCAGAAGGCCGGGATCGAGTCGGTCAGCGTGCACCGGGAAGACGATCTCGAGAGGCCGGCGCGCCGCTTCCTGGACCTGAAGCGGGAACATACCGTCGAACGCCGGCGGCGCGAAGTGACGACCATCCACCTGCGCGCGGCCAAGATGCTGCTGGCCCCCCGCGTGGCGCCGGAGGAACTGGCCGCCGGCGCGGCCGCGGCCCGCGAGGAGGCGCTCCCCGCCGGCGCGCCGTTGTCGCGGCTGGTGGACGCCGACTTCGAGTTGCGCTCGTTCAGCGACGAGGAGAAGGCGCGGTGCGTCCGGGTGTTCCATGAGGCCGTGACGCGGATGGCGGCGCTCTACGACCGGGTGCGGGGCGCGACCGAGATCGACGCCAGCCACCTGGTGGAGACGGTGCGCGACGTGTTGTTGATGCTGGTGGCCGACAAGGACCTTCTGCTGAACCTTCTGAACGATCAGCCGCCCGAGGACTACCTGGCGTCGCACGCCGTGAAGACGGCGGTGGCGGCGGTGAACATCGCCACGGCGTCGGGGTACGGCGACGAGCAGGTGTTGGAGATGGGGTTCGGATCGCTGTTGAACGACGTGGGCATGGTCCGCGTGGCGCCGGAAATCCGCGGCAAGGCCGGGGAACTGACGCCCGACGAACGACGGGAGATGCAGGCTCACCCCGCCCACGGCCTGGCGCTGCTGCGGCTGGTCAGCGGCGTGCCGAAAAGTTCGCTCTACGTGGTCTACCAGTCGCACGAACGCTTCAACGGCGCGGGCTATCCGCGCGGCATCCGCGGCGAGGATATCCACCCCTTCGCCCGCATCGTGGCCGCGGCCGACGCCTACGTGGCGCAAGCCAGCCGACGCCCCTACCGGGACCCCAAGTTGCCCTACCATTCCATGGAGGCGGTGATCCGCGCGGCCTCGGAGCGACTCTTTGACGGCCGGGTGGTGCGCTCCATGCTTGAGTACCTCTCGCTCTTCCCGGTCGGCTCCTGGGTGGAGCTCTCTAACGACACCATCGCGCGGGTCGTCGCCGCCAACAAGAGCAACTATGCCCGGCCCGTGGTGCAGATGCTGTTCGAAGCCGGCTCCGCCCGGCCCCTGGCGCGGCCCGCGCTGGTGAACCTGGCCGCCAACCCCGCCCTCTTCGTGCAGCGTCCCGTGAACGGCGCCCAGTGGAGCGCGCTGGACCGCTGGCACGGCTTCTCGTGAGCGCCGGGGCTTCCGCTTTCGCTTCGGCCCCGGCGCGGCCCGCATGAGCGATCCCGCCCGCAAGATCCGGCTGCTCATCGTCTCCCCGTTCGCCCGGCCGGAGATCGAGGACCGCTTCGACTGCCGGTATTACAACGTGAAGGCCAACCGCGAGGAAGAGTTTCACGACCTCGCGCGCTGGTGCGACCTCATCATCGAGCAGGAGTTCGCCGACAACTTCAACCACTACGCCCACCTGATGCTGATGACCGACCGCCTCCGCGCGGTCTGGTTGTACGATTCGCTTACCCGCTGGCTCTACCACCGCACCTACATCCTGGCCTACGACCTGGTCTTCGTCGGCCAGGGCGCGGCCACCGCCTTCGCCCGCGACAAATCCACCGTCCGCTACCTGCCCTTCTGCGTCTCCAGCGACCCGCGGGCCGAGAACAGCCTCTACGTCGAGCCGGGCGTCACCCGCGACATCGAGATCGGCTTCGCCGGCGCCATGAACGACCCCCGCTCGTTCTACGACAAGCGCAACGCCATGCTCCAACGCCTCGCCGACCGCTACGGCCGCCGCTTCCAGATGGAACAGGTGACCGGGCCCATGTACCGGCGCTTCTGGAACCGCTGCCGCATCGGCGTGAACATGTCGGTGCTGGACGAATGCAACTTCAAGAACTTTGAAATCCCGGCCTGCGGCGCTCTCGCGCTCACCAACCGCAATCCCGAGGTTGAGGCCATCTTCCGCGACGGCGAACATTGCCGGATGTATGACGACGTCGACGGACTCATCCGGCTCGTCGACCATTACCTCGACCACCCGGACGAGACCGACGCCCTCGCGCGCCGCGGCGCCGAGAACATCCACGCCCACCACACGTTCGTCTCCCGCTACGAACACATCGTTCGAGCACTCCTGGCCGACGGCCCTGGCGCCCGCCGCGCGGCCCCCCTGCCCATGCTGCGCTACGCCACGGCCCACGAAGAGTTCGCGCGCGCCACGCGCGTCGCCGCCCAGGCCGCCGCCGACCTCGCCCGGCGCCTTGAAACCGCGGCGCCGCGCCTGCCCGGCGCCCCGGCGCTCGCCAAAGAGTCCGCCGACCTGGCGGCGGACGCCCAGGCGCTGGCCCCCCGCTTCGACACCCCCGCGCCCGTGTGGGACAACTACCGGCGCGATTTCCCGCGATGAAGGTTCTGCTCCTCTCCACCGAGCGCTTCCCCGAACTCGAAGCCCTCGCCGACACCCGCTGCTTCAGCGGCCTAGAGAGCGACGCTGCGGAGGCCCGCGCCGAGTTCGCCCGCCTGGAGGCCTGGGCCGACGTGCTCCTGGATTACGAAACCCACCCCAGCCGCCCCTACTACGGCCACCTCGTGGCGTCGTCGGCCAAAGTGCGCGCGATCTGGTTCACCGACACGCTCTCGCGATTCTTCCGCTCGCGGCCGGTCATGATCCCCTTCGACGTGGTGTTCGTCGAACATCTTGACGGCCTCTCCAGCCGGCGCTTCAAGGAGATCGCCTTCTGGCTGCCACCCGGCGTCAAACAACAGGGGACGGACGCGGTGGGGGCGGTTCCGAACGCGCCGCGGGACCGGCCCGTCGGCCTCTTCGATGCCCCCCGCGTGGGCCGCGACACCGCCGTCCTGAAGGAAATCCGCGAGGCCCTGCTCCGGCGCTTCTCCGGCGCGGTCACCTGCTTTACCGAGACCCAGGCGAACGAGAGCGAAAGCGAATTCCTCTCGCGCTGCAAGGTGGTGGTCAACTTCACCTCCGGCCTCGACCCCGAAGCCTTCCACGCCATGGCCTGCGGCGCGCTGCAGGTGCTCAACGACGCTCCCGAGGTCCGCGTGCTCTTCGAGGACCGCCGCCACCTCCGCCTCTACGACACCGGCCCGCGCCTGTTCGACGTCGTGGCCGACGCCCTCGCCCGCCCCGCCGCCGCCCGCGACATCGCCCGCGCCGGCCAGGAACTGGTGCTGCGCGAGCACACCCTCTCACGCCGCTTCCAGACCATCCTCGACGTGCTGGCGGCGCGCTTCCGGCAGGGCGAGCGCTTCTGTCGCGAGCCGCTCTGCGCCACCACCCGCGGACCGCGCGGCGCCGCGCTTGACGATCTGTCGCGCCTCGCCGCCCGCGCCCGCGCCCTGGCGCTCCACGCCACCGAAACGCTCGGCGCCGACCCCGACCCCGCCGCCGCCGAGACCGTGGCGACCGCGAACAAGGTGAGCGATCTCTTCTCCCGCCTCGACGACCTGGCCTCCACGCCGGCGGACGGCGAGCCGGGAGCGTAAGCAACCGGCCCAGTCCGCCCCGAAGGGGCCAAGACCCCCCCGCGCCGTTCGCGCGAAGATGACAACATCAGACAAACACCCCCTCGCGCCCGGGCGCATGTTCGCATCCGTCCCATTCGTCCCATCCGTCCCACATGCACCCCCCACGCCCGGGCGCATGGCCGGTGGCACGCCCTTCGCCAGGCGCCCGGTCCCTGCCCCGCTTGAAAAAAATTCGCGGAATTCCGTTTTCCGCTTGAGTCCCCCCCCGCACCTTCCGTACCATGCGACTTGGCGTGGCGGAAAGATCCGCTGGCCTTCACTGCGTGTCCTTCGCGGCTTCGCGCGAGTCCTCCTGGAACAGAAAGCGACGAGACGATATGGACGGCTCGCTCCAATACCAGGTTGAAGGCATTTTCACCGTTCCCGGCTCGACCGGCGGCTCGCTGGTGGTGCAACTCAAGGTGCGGACCGACCGCCACTTCCTGGAGTTACACCTGATCGGCCGCGTCAACTTCACGGTCTCTGGGG
>JACQVU010000037.1 GCA_016209585.1 Planctomycetota bacterium | reverse complement strand
CCCTCGTCCCTCGCCCCGCGCCCCGCGCCCCGCGCCTCGGCGGTGAAGTGCGCCCGCGGGTGCGGGCGATCGGTCCCATCCGACCGATCCGACTGATCGGTAAGCCCCCGCGTTGGCATTTCGGAGGTGGTGGTCTACAATCCGGTTGTCGCCTCATGGGCCGCGGGCGCGGAGCGTTCGCGGTGGTTGAACCCAACACCCAACACCCCGCCCCCCGCACGTGGGGGGCGGCGCCGCGCCGCATATGAGCCTGCCGCAAGACCTTCTTCTCGCCACCGTGGCCTTCCAGGCTGAGGTGATCGACGAGCCGCTGTTCGAGGAGTGTTGCCGGTACGTCGCCGAGCGGGCGGGCGTGGACCTGGCCGGCCACCTGAAGGACCGCGCGCCGGAGGAGGCGCGGTTGCTGGACGCGGCGCGCGAGCTCGCGCTGCAACTCGAGCGCACGCGCGGCGGGGCGGCCGAGGCGCTGGCCCACCTGGCCGGCCAGCATCGACCGGCGGGCCGGCTGTTGCGCAAGTTCGGGATTCTGCCGGGAGGGCGGGGAGAAGACCTGCGCGAGGGTCTGCGCACCGGGCGCAACTACCGGCTGCTGGAGTTGCTGGGCGAGGGCAGCCGCTCCCGGGTCTTCCTGGCGACGGATGAGGAGATGGGCGGACGGGAGGTGGCGCTGAAGTTGCTGCGGCCGGGTCATGAGAGCGACGAGCCGAGGTTTCTGGAGGAGGCCGAGATTCTCAGCCGATTGCAGCACCCGGCGATCGTGCCGGTGTACGACGTGGGCCGGTTCGCGGACGGCTCGGCCTATTACGCGATGAAGCCCGTGGACGGGCGCACGCTGGCCGACGAGGTGGCCGACGCGCACGCGCTGTTCGAGGAGCTCACGGATCGCGAGCGGGCCATCCAGCGGATGAAACTCCTGGGGGCCTACCGCGACCTGGCGAACGCCGTGGCGGCGGCGCACGCGCGCGCGGTCATTCACCGCAATCTCAAGCCTTCCAACGTCCTGCTCGGCGACTTCGGTGAGACGGTGCTGGTGGGTTGGCGGCTGGCCCGCCGCACGGGCGAGTCGGCCCGCGGCCGGGTGGGGGGCAGCGACGAGAGCCAGGCCGACGAGAGTCTGGGCCGCATGATCGAGGAGTTGCGCCGCAAGACGGCCCAGGAGACGCTGACCGGCTCCGGGGTGGTGGGCACGCCCCACTACATGGCGCCGGAACAGGCCGGGGGCGACCTCTCCCGGGTTGACGAGCGGGCCGACGTCTACTCGCTGGGCGCGGTGCTCTATGAAATTCTCTCCGGCCAGGCGCCCTATCGCGGGGGGAACGCCTTCGAGGTCCTCGAACGGCTGGAGCGTGAAGCGCCCCAGGACGTGGCGGCATTGCCGGGCGTTGAGAACGTTCCGCAACCGCTCGTTGAGATCGTGCGGAAGGCCATGGCGCGGGATCCCGAGGCGCGCTACCAGTCGGCCAAGGCGCTGGGGTACGACCTGTTCCTCTTCATGGAGGGCGCGAAGGAGCGCGAGCGCCGGGGCCAGCGCGCCCAGGAGAAGGTGGCCTTCGGCGACCGCCACCGGCGCAAGTGGGGGTCGCTCCGCGCGCTCACCGAGCAGGCCCGCGACGAGGTGAAGTTGCGGGAACTGCTGATGCTCCCCCACCAGCCGGTGGACCTGAAACGTTCCTGCTGGGAGGCGCGCGAGAACCTGGCCGTGCTGGAGGGCGACGCCCTGGAGGAAATGGCCACCGCCGTCGTCGCCTACAACGAGGCGCTGGCGGCGCTGCCCGATCACCTTCCGGCCCGCGAGGGGCTGTGCCAGTTGCACCTGGCGCGCTTCCTCGACGCGCAACAGCGCGGCGACCAGAGCGAAATGGCGCTGGCGCGGGCCTACCTGCTCTCGCACGACACCGGCGGCTACGCGGCCCAACTGGAAGCCCGCGGCTCGCTGCTCATCCAGACCGTCTCCCACCCCGGCCCGGCGCTGGTGCCGGCGCCGGCGGGCAGCGTGTCGGTGGAGTTCGACACGCAAAACCTCATCACCTGGGCCGGGAGTTGGTACGCGCCCGGCGGCGACCCGGCCCGGCTGCACCTCGCGCCGCGCATGCTGATCACCGGCCCCACCCGCGGGGGCTATGAGGACACCGAAGAGCGCGTGGCGCTGGCGGCGCGCGTGCGGCTCTACCGCTACGTGATGCGCGATCTGCGCTACGTCACGGAACTGGTGGAGGAACTGGGGGAGACGCCGGTGGGGCCGGTGGACCTGCCGATTGGCCGGTACGTGGCGCTCATCGAGCATCCGGACTTCGTTCCGGTCAGCCTGCCGCTGCTCATCGAGCGGGACGCGCTCTGGCGGCAGGAGGTGGTGCTGTACCGCGCGCGCGACGTGCCGGCCGGCTTCGTGTATGTTCCCGGCGGGCCGTACATCCATGGTGGCGGCGGGGCGACGGCGGGCGGGCCGGTGGTGCGGCGCGACACCGGGGATCTGTTCGTGTCGGCGCTGCCGGTCACGTGCGGCCAGTATCTGGAGTACCTGAACCAGATCGCTCGCGACCATGCCGACGAAGCCCGCCGCCGCGCCCCGCGCGACGGCGGCCGGCTGCTCTGGCCGTGCGAGCGTGGCCGGTGGCGTCTGCCGGCGCACACCGACGCGCCGCTGCCGCCCATGGCGCCGGAGTTTCCGGTGGTGGGCGTCTCGTGGGACGACGCGCTGGCGTTCTGCGCCTGGTGCTCGCGGCGGGACGGGGTCGTCTACCGGCTGCCGTCGGAGGAGGAGTATGAGAAGGCCGCGCGCGGCGTGGACGGCCGGCGTTACACCTACGGCGAGGAGTACGAGGGCACCTACGCGCACACCAGCGTCAGTTTCGAGGGCGGGCCGCGCATGGGGCCGGTGGGGCTGATGGCGGCCGACGCCTCTCCCTACGGCTTGCGCGACCTTTCCGGCGGCGCGGCCACCTGGTGCTTCGACGCCCCGCCGGCGCCCAACTCCACGGCGCGCATCCAGAAGGGAGGGGCGTGGTGCCACGACCCGGCGCGCGCCGAGGTGGCCAGCCGGCGCCTCGTGCCGCCGGAGCAGGCGTCGCTGGGCTGCGGCATCCGGCTGGTGCGGATCGCCCGCGCGCCGTAGCCGGCGGGCGGGGCGGTGTTGCGCGGAGCGAGACCGGTCCGGCTCTTTGGGAGAGATGGGAGAATAGACAATAACATTCTCTCCACCCAATTGAGGCACATTCCATGGCATGGGCGACAAGCGGCACACCAAGAGCCAGATCGACGCGGCTGAAACGCTCCAAAGCCGTTTTTCGCCTCGTCATGAATTTACCGACGGGCTGTTCGCCGGCGCGGGCGGCTGCTACGACGCGCCCGCGCGGTGGATGGCGGCTGCGATGGACGCGAACGGCGTCCCCCGCGCGCTGGTCACGAGCAGCGGCGGAGAGGGGAGCGCGGCGAGCATCTCCGCGACCAGGTCCGCCACCCGCTGGGCGTCGTCCGCCCGAGGCGAAAAGTAAAGGATACAAGAGAGCAAGCGCCGGTAGGCCTCCGCGAGCGCCAAGGGCCGCGCGGAGACCCGCCGCCCCTGGTGGAGAAAGCAGAGCGCCCGAAGAGGAACCGTGCGGTCGCGGCCGGAATCGGCCATCTCACCGGCGAAAGGGGTGCCGGCGACCATGAGCATCGGACGGACACGAGCGGGTCGCAGGATCAGCGCGGAGAGTTCGTCGTTGAGCGTTCGCTCCGGGCCGGCCTTGCGAGCCAACGTGCTCTTGCCGGCGCCGGAGACTCCCACGAAGAGCGCCCCGCCCGCGGCCGGCGCGCCCCCCCGCGCGCCGCCGCCGGTCGCCGCGCCCAGCGGCGCCACGGAGGCCCCGTGCACCAGCACCGCGCGCCGCGGCGGCAGGAAGTGCGCCAGCAGCATCCGCGCCAGGCCGTCGAGGCCGATGATTCCGGGAACCACCTTTGCGCTCCCCCGGCCGGCGCGGGGGTCCACGTCGCAGGTGAAGGTGTTGCGGCAGAGCCGCACCCGGCCGCCCGGCAGGCGCTCCACCCGTGGCAGGGCCGCGCCGGCCACCCCTTCCGCGCCGGCGACCGGGAGCGATCGCGGGGTGAGCGTGTGGGCCAACCGCACGCGCAGCGCCGGCCGGCCGCGGGAGGCGAACCGGGCGTACCGCGCACGGGCCTCGAAGAGCGGCATGTCGCTCTCGAACGCCAAGCCGAATCCCGCGACCGAAAACTGGACAACGTGCGGCATCTTCCGGGGTTCCCGTTCACCGCAGAAAGTGTACCCGCGTCTGGCCCACCACGGTCTGTCCCGGGGCGACCGCCTCGCACTCGCCCACCGCGGCGGCCCCGCCGTCGGCGGCCAGCGCGAGCAGGTCGTACTCCACCGGGCCGAGCGTGCGGTAGGTGGAGGTGAGGCGGGCCAAGGGCGCGCCCCGCTCGTCAAGGCCCAGCAGGAGGAGGCCGTGCGAGCCGTCGGGCTTGGCGGGGCGGGAGACGTCGATCTCTCCCACCGGCGAGAAGGCCACGGCCACCGCGCGGCCGTCGTCGCTGGCCCGGATGCCTTCGGGATCGTCCTCCAGCGGCAGCGACCAGCGGACCTCGCCGGTGGTCCAGTCGAGCGCCGCCAGTCGCAGGCCGCCGGGGTGGAGCGCCGGCGGGCCGCGTTGCCCCGCCGCGGGGTCGAGTGGAACGTGACCAGCCCCGGTGGCCACCAGGCAGGCCGCCGGCACGCCGGCCGCGCAGCCGGTGGTGGCGACCATGGGAATACCGGCCAGTTCCACCGGCGTGGCCAGATTCCGCGTCCACAGCAACGTCAGCGGCGGGGGCGTCGGCTCGTCGGCGGCCAACGCGCCGCCGCCTTCCATCGGTCGGCCCAACTGGAACCCGAACGCGCGGCCGTCGTCGGCCGTCACGACCAGGAACCGCCCGTCGGGCCGCATCGCCACTCCCCGCCAGAATGTCACAGTGGGGAACAGCCCGCCCAGCGGCGACAGCCGGTGGACGCCCGCGACCCGGCCGGCGCCGTCCAGCAGCGCCACCGCCTCGTCGGGCAGGCCGGGCAGCGCGGCGTCGGCCGGCTCCGCGTGGGGGTCGCGGCTGACGGCGACAGCCACCGCGTCGCCGCTGGCGTCGCAGTCGAACCATACCACCTGGTTGCGGGAGGCCTCGTCGCCCGCGGGCCAAGTCCAGCGGACCTCGCCGGTGCGCGCCGCGAGCCGCCAGAGTTTCGAGCGACACCGCTTGTGGCTTCCCACCATCCAGGAATGCGCCGCGACCATCAACACGTCGCCCCCCGGCAGCGGGCGGATGCGGTAGACGCCGGGCAAGGCGTAGGAGGGCGCGGCCGCGTCGCTCTCCCCGCCCGCCAGGGCGTCGAAGAACGGCAGGCGCCAGAGTTCGCGCCCCCAACCTTCGTCCGCCGAGCGCGGCACGGCCGTGGCCCAGGCCGCCGCGCCCTGGCCCTGGTCGCCGGCCAGCAGCACGCCGCCGTCGGCCGAGAAGGCGACGGCGCGCACCACTCCGCCGCCGCGCGCGCGGGCGCGCCACAACTCCCGGCCGGTGGCGGCCTCCACCGCCATCAGCAGGCCCCGGCTGGTGCCGACGGCCGCGTACCGGCCGTCGGGCGAGAGCGCCAGGGCGGCCGGTTTGTGAGTCTCTCCGGGCGAGGCCTCGGCCAGCAGGACCTGCCCCAGCGCGAGGCTGGCCGTGAGCCACGCGGCCGCGCGTTGGGGCGCGCGCACCGTCGTCTCGATGCGGCCCAGACGCACGCGGTAGTCCGTCTCCGGCGCCCAGTCGAAGGGCGCCAGCGTCCAGCCGCCGCCGATGTTCCGCGGGACGACGCGCGCCCACCGCCCGCCCGGCCCCTCAACCTCCGCCACGCCGGCGATGGAGCCTGGCGCGTGCAGGAGGAAGCCGGAGCGGACGGCAACGGCCTCCATCGCCACGCCGCCGGCCGCGAGACGCCCGCCGAACCAGCCGTAGCCGCGCGAAAGCAGCAGGAGCCAGAAGGCCAGCAGCCCGGCGAGGATGGTCAGCCCCACCCAGCGCCGAACCTCACGCCGCCGGCCGGTCGTTTCGTTCATAGGTACAACCTCGTGAAGGCGTACAACCCACGGAGTGTCTCATGGTCGTAGAGCCGCGCAGAGGAGAAGAAGGTGAGCAACTTGCATACCGCCACCGCGGCCACCAGCGCCACCGCCACGCCGAGGATCACCGCCTCAGCCGCGCGACGGCCCGCGGAGCGGGGGGCGGGCGGGGCCAGGCTGGCCAGGGGATCGCCGTCCGCGCCGCCGGCGCCAGACCCGCCGTCGCGAGCGCCGGCGTCTCCGCCGAAGGGGTCCAGGCCGCGGACGGCCAGCGCGTCGGCCACGCGGCCCGCGCGGCGAAGATGCGACGCCATGATCGGTCGCAACGCCTGTGCCGCCGTCATCAGCCCGAGCGCCACGTTCCACCGGAGGACCCGCGCGCCCCGCGCCCGCTGCGCCCGCAGGACCAGCGCCGCCTCCCGCGCCACGTCCGGAAGGAAGCGCACCGCCGTGAGCAGCACGAACGCCAGCGCGCGCGGCAACCCCAACCGCCGGAAGGCCGCCAGGAACTCCCGTGGCGGCGTGCTGAAGGCCACCGCCAGCCCGGCGACGGCGGTCGCGCCGGCGCGCGAGGTTTGCCACAGACCGTGCAACATCCCCTCCCGGTAGACGAACACCCCGCCCGTCAGCGCGCCGATGCCCGGCGTCGACGGCGGCACGATCTCGGCGATGGCCGTGCGCGGTTGCGCCTCGTAGAACAGCGCCTGCGACGTCACCATCCCCGCCGCCGACAGGATGATCAGTCCGGCCACCACCGCGGCGCGGCGCCGCGTCACGCCGCACGCCGCGGCGAAGAGCAGCGCCGCCAGGAACAGCGCCAGCAGGGCCACGGCCGCGTCCACCAGGATCGCCGCGATGGAGAACAGGAACAAGAGCGTCACCTTGCCCGCGCCGCTCATGACCGATCGCCCTCAAGCCCCGCGCCGCCGCAGCGCGGCGGGCAGATGGTCCGGCCCGATCCCCGGCGCGCCGCGCGCGAAGAACTCCTCCGGCGGGCCGTCGAACACCATCCGCCCGCCGGCCAGGCAGATCACCCGGCTGGCGTGCGCCGCCGCGGCCTCCAGGTCGTGCGTGCTGAACAGCGCCGCGCCGCCACGCGCCGCCACGCATTCGCGCAGCGCGGTGAGCGCCAGCGCGGCGTGGGCGCGGTCCTGGCCCGTGGTCGGCTCGTCCACCAGGACGACCGGAGCGCCGGAGGCCGCGGCCCCCGCCAGCGCCACCCGCTGTCGTTCACCACGGGACAACGCCAGCGGCGGCTCCGCCTCCAGCGCCGCGAGGTGAAACGCCGCCAGCGCGCGATCCACGGCTGGGTCCCGCTGCGCGCGCGGCCCGCGCCGCTGCAGCAGAGTGTACGCCACGTCGCGCCGCACGGTCGACTCCAGAAGCATGAGGTCCGGGTCCTCCGGCGTGAGCGCCGCCAGCGCGCCCCGGCGGCCAAGCCCCGCGGTGGTCACCTCCCGGCCCGCCGCCAGCACCCGCCCGGCCGTGGGGCGCAGGAAGCCGGCCAGAAGGTGCAAAAACGTGCTCTTCCCAGACCCGTTGAGACCCACCAGCGCCACCATCTCACCCCCGCGCAGCGAGAGCGAAACCCCGTCCACCGCCGGCCGGGGGAGCGCCGAGGCCGGCGGCCGGGAGCCGGTGGTGGCGGCGGCGGCGGGCGTCACGGGGTAACGATAGGTAACATTGTCCAGCGCCAGCAGCGGCGGGCCGGGCGTATGGTTCCCGGGCCGGCCCGGGGGGGGAGCGGCCGGGGGCGCTGGCGGCAGCGCGCGCGCGGCCGCGTCGCGCGGCAGGTCGAAGATCACGCGCCCGCGGTCGAGCAGAATGACCCGCGTCACGATGGGCCACAGCCGCTCGACGCGGTGCTCGGCCACGATGAAGGCCGTGCCGCCAGCTGCGGCCCGGTCCAGCGCCAAGACGAACGCCGCCGCCCCCGCCGGGTCCAGGCGGCTGGTCGGTTCGTCCAGCAGCAGCAGCGGGGGCCGGCCCGACGTGGCGGCCGCCAGCGCCAGCCGCTGCTTCTCGCCGCCCGAGAGGCGCGCGGGGTCGCGCTCCTCGAAACCGTCCAGGCCGACCGCCGCCAGCGCCTCCCGGCCGCGGGCACGCGCCTTTTCGGCGTCCAGTCCGGCGAGCCGCGCGCCCAGGGCGGCCTCGTCGATGGCGCGATCCAGCAACAACTGCGCGTCGGGGTCCTGGAAAACGAACCCCGCGCGTCGCGCCGCCCGCGCCGGCGCCAGAGCGGCGGCGTTGTCGCCCGAGAGCAGCGCCACGCCCTCCGCGCGCCCCAGCGAGTCGCGGGGGATCAGGCCCACCGCCGCCCGCAGCAGCGTGGTCTTGCCGGAGCCGGTGGCGCCGGCCAGCAGCACTCGTTCGCCCGGCTCCACCCGCGCCGACACTTTGGCCAGCGACGGCTCGCGGCGCGACGCGAACGTGTACGAGAAGCCCTGGAATTCGAGCACGGCCATGCCCGGCGGTTCCCTCTATCCCTCACCCTCGGCCGCGAGTCGCTCGCCCAGGCGCCGGCCGAGGAGCACGCCGGCGAGGGTGTACAAAAAGCCTGCGGTCACGCAGTAGAGCGCCACGTACCACCCGGCGAACGCCAACCGGAAGAAGACCCGCGCCAGGGCGAGTTCAACGAAGACCGCCCCCGTCTCGGCCGCGCCCAGCGCCAGCGCCGCGGCCGCCGCGCGCCCGCGGCTCCACGGCCCGGCGCGCCCCGGTCCGCGGGTGACACCCGCCAGAAACAGCGCGCCTTCCCCCAGCAGGATGGAGACCCCGGCGTAGATGAGCGTCGGCAGACTCACCAGCCCCAGCAGCGTCACGCCCAGCATCTGCGACGTGACCACCAGCAGGGCGTACGTTCCCGGCCGCGGCGCGAGCCGCACCAGCGACGCCACCAGCGCGTAGTACAACACTTCGCTTACCAGCCCCGTGGCCAGAAACGAGAACGGCCCGGCCGCGGCGCGCACCACGTTGAACAGGAACGCGGCCGGAAGCGAAACCCCCAGGAACGCCGTCACCCCGAACAGCGCGATGAGAATCAGGTCGCGCCGCCCGGCCCGCCGCGCCAGCCTTCCGAACCCGAAGAGACAAAAAGCGAACGCGGGAAGCCCCGCCACCGACGCCACCAGCACGGTGATCGCCGGCGTGGCGCTGGGGGTCTCCACGTACAGTGGCCGATGGATGTCCAACACTACCGCGTCGCTTCCCACCCAGGTCGCCGCGATGCGCCGGCGATACTCGCCCGGCTCGGCTCGCGCCGCGTCGGCGAAGAGGGGCAACGTCACGACGGTGGTTCCGCCCGCGGGCAGCACGCGCAGCGCCCGGACCGGCGCGTCCGCGCCGAAGAAGGCCGGCGGCGGCGAAAGAAACTCCACCGCCTCGCCGCCCGCGGTCCGCGTGCGCGCCGTGAACAGCAGCGGAACGTCGGCGTCGCCGAGGTTGGCGATCTCCACCGCGTGGTAGCCGATCGGCGCGAATCGCTCCGGCGGCGCCGCGCCGCCGACCATCCAGCGCAGCAGCCCCCCCAGCGGTGGCGGGGCGACCACCACCGTGTCCGCGGCCAGCGTCGGATCGGCGGCTCCCAGGGTGTCCGCGGGAAAACGAACGGAAACCACCCGGAGCCGCTCGCCGATGCGCCCGGGTGGCAGGGCGACCATCTCCACCCGCCGCTCCAGCGGCGCGAATCGGCTGCTCTGGTCCGGCTCGATCCGCGAGATCGCCACGAGCCGTCCCTCGACGGGAAGGTCGACTTCCGCCTCGACGGCCGCGCGCTCGAAACGGCGGACGAGCGCGAAGGCGCGCACGATGGTCGCCGTCGCGACCGGTCGTTCGACGTCGGCTCCTTCCGACTCCGGGGCCGCCGTACGGAACGTCACCGTTCCGGAGAGCGGCCCGTCCGCGTAGGAGAACACATGACACACGATGTGCGCCGCGCCTCCCCCCGGCATCAGAACCCGGCGCGCCGCCACACGCTCTCCGGCCGGCGGAAAGCGCTCCGCGGGCAGCGGCGCGGCCAGTTCCGCGCCCAGCAGCCCCGGGGGCTGGTCGGGCGCAGCCGCCGCGACCTCCCGGGTTTCGCCCTTTCCCGATGACCAGCGCACGATGTGCCGCGCGCCCGGCGTCCAATCGAACGCCACGCGCGCCGTCAGAAGGCGCGCCCCGGCGAACCCCTCGGCCACCACCAGCCGGCGGTCGGGAGACGTGAGCACCTCCACGCGCTCCACCGCGGAGGCGGGGGTGAAGGCCAAGGTCACACCACCGGCGACGAACTCCACGGCCACGCGGCTCTCGACCTCTCCACCGCAGCCGGAAAGGACTCCGAGGACGGCGGCCAGCAGGAGCATGGGCGCCCACGCCGCCGGCGAGGCGGCGCGGGCCATCCGGGGAGTCTGGCGGGTCAGAAGGCGCACGACGCGGTGAGAAAGAAGGCCCGCCCCGGCAGCGGGAAGCCCTCGAAGTCGGCGAAATGTTCATCCGTCAGGTTGCGCGCCTCGGCGGTGACGGCGAGCCGTTCATTGAAGGCCCGCAGCGTCACCCCCGCGTTGTGCAGCCGGCGATCCGGCAGGCGGATGAAGTTGGAGGCGTCGCGGAACGTGCCGGCGGCGATCTCGTGCTCCCAGAACAGGGCGCCCGTGAGCCGGCCCTCCAGAAGTTCGCGGCGCGCCTCGGCCGAGAGATCGATCTGGCGCTCCGGCCGGCCGGGCAATTGCCGGTCGCGCGTGCCGGGAACGCGGGAGCGGTCGGCGGGGTCCTGGAACGTGTAGGCGGCCCGCAGCGTGACGGCGTCCAGGAAGGTGAGGGCGGCGTCGTTCTCCCAGCCGCGGACGCGGGCGCGGAAGACGTTCTCGGCGCGGGAGACGCGCTGCGCGTTCTGGACGTAGGCGATCAGGTTGTCGATCTCGTTGTCGAAGTAGACGGCGCTCGCCCGGTAGGCGGTGAGCGCCGCGCCGGCCGGCGGATGGCCGTCGAGCGTCAGGCCGGCGTCGCGCGAAAGGCCCGACTCCGGCTTGAGCGCGGCGTTCCCGATGCTCGTGCCCCGGTCTCCGAACAACTCGCTGAAGGCCGGCTCGCGGAAATAGCGGCCGATGTTCGCCCGGAGCCGCAGGGCGTTCTCATGCCCCAGCCGGTCCCGCGCGATCACCCATGCGCCGCCGGCCGCGAAGATGTCGCGCCGCTCGCGCGCCCGGTCGGCGCCCGCGCTCGCCGCCGCCGACAACCCCGTCGTCGCCACCCGCGAGCGCAGGTCGCGCCGGCGATAGGAGGGGGTGAAGGCGAGATCGCCCCCCAGCAACTCCGCGTTCGCCTCCAGGCCATAGGTCCACGTGGTGCGCGCGCTGGCCGGGCCGAGCGGCGGCGCATGGAACGCTTCTTCCGGCCGCCGACGCTCGACCTCGGTCTCGACGAGCACCGTCAGCGACAACTCGTCAACCGGCCGCCACGCGCCCGTGAGACGGTTCCCCCGCCGGCTGAAACGCTCGCGCGCCTCCTGCGCGCCCACCCCCACCT
>JACQVU010000546.1 GCA_016209585.1 Planctomycetota bacterium | reverse complement strand
CGCGCCCCGCGCCCCGCGCCTCTCGTCCCTCACCCCGCGCCCCGCGTCAGGAACGCAGCCAGCGCGCACATCTGGTCGCGACGGGTGAAGGCGTCCAGCGTGGCGCGGTCGGCCCCCGCGAGGGGCGCGCCGGCTGAGAATCCGTCCCAGAGCGTGGTCAGCGCGACCGTCACGGCGTCGGGATCGGAGGGCGGGCAGACGAACCCCGCGCGGTGGTCGCGCACCAGGGCGGCGGCGTCGCAGGTCGCGGGAACGACGGCGATGACGGGCCGCCCCGCGCGCAGGTATTCGTAGGCGCGGCCGGGCGTGTTGGCGCTCTCCGGCGGGCGGAAGCCCACCAGCAACTCCAGCAGCGCGTCGGCGCTCGCCATCAACCGGCAGGCCGAGCGGTGGGAAACGAAGTTCTCCCAGGTGACCGCCGATTCCACGCCGAAACGCGCCGGCAGGGCGGTGAAGCGCGGCAGCCGTTCGCCGATGAAACGGGTGAGGTGGCGCCCGCGCGCCTGGGGCCGCCGGGCGAAGAAGCGCGCCAGTCCCGCCAGGTAGGGCGAGGGGTCGCCGGTCGCTACCTGCCGGCCGATGCAGCGGACCTCGAAGCACCGCGTTCCGGGCGTCGGCTGGGTGTCTGCCAGCCCCGGTTCGGCGTCGAAGTCGTCATCGTCGAAGCCGTTTCGCAGCAGCATGAACGGAACGCGGGCCGCCCACGAGCGGCCGGACCGGATACGCGCCGGGTAACCGGGGTTGGCCACCGTCACGCCCGCCGCCCGCGAGAGGCACCAATCTTCCAGCCGGCGGGAGAGCCGCTCGCGCAGGCCGGAGCCGGGGCGGCTCACGTTGGCGGTCCAGAGGTCGCGGTAGTCGTAGATCACCGGAAGGTCGAACAGCGCACCGGCCAGACGGGCCGCCAGGAACCCAGCCCAACTGCCGCCCGAAGCGAGAATGGCGTCGGCGCGCCGCCCCCGGTCCCAAAGGGACCGCATCGCCGCCAGCGCGGCGAACGGGAACCAGGCCACGCGCTCGTCGGGGATGTCGGTGAGGTCCAGCGCCATGCGACCCAGTTGCGCGAACCCCATCCGCTCCAGCAGCACGCCCAGCCGCTGGGGCCGGGGCGCCGGCAGACGGTGGACGACCAGCCCCGGCGGCAGGCGGGCGGCGACGTCCCGGTCCAGCGCCACCTCGGGCGACGGGCGGGAGGTGATCACTTCCATCTCCCAGCCGAACTCGGGCAGCCACCGCGCGATGGAGAAGACCCGCATGCCTCCGCCGCGCATGGCGGGAGGGAAGTCGCTGGTGATGAAGAGCAGGCGTGGCACGGGGCGGGGGGCTTTGATATGGCTTGGGCACATCCCTACGGTGTGCGCACAGCGGTCGCCACCCCTTCCGCGGAAGAAACTCCGTGGCCAGTGGGTTGGCGCCATTGTCCGGTTGCCGGCTCGTCGCCGCAAGGCAACCTCTCCGCGCTTCCGCGTCTCCGCGTGATTCCAGCGATGCCCCCATCGCGATGTTTCCAGCGCCATGCACATTCGCGTTTTGTCCTTGGCGCGGGCTGCGCCATGCGGGAGATTCTCTGGCCCCGGGGCGCGGGCGCCGCCGGGGTCGGGAGGGCTTCGAGTCCATGGCCGGTATTTTCAAGGCGTACGACATCCGGGGGACCTACCCCGACCAACTGGACGAGGCCATGGCCCGCAAGATCGGCCGGGCCTTCGGGGCGCTGATTGGCGCCGGGCCGATCGCCGTGGGCCGCGACATGCGCTCGCACTCCCCCGGGCTTCAGCGGCAGGTGATGGAGGGGGTGGCTGACGCCGGGCTGGACGTGGTCGATATCGGCCTTTGCTCCACGCCCGCGCTCTACTTCGCCACCGGGCGGTACGGCTATCGCGGCGGGGCGCAGGTCACGGCGTCGCACAACCCGGCGCGATACAACGGCATGAAACTCTGCCGGCACGAGGCCATTCCCATCTCCAGCGAGAGCGGCATCGCGGAGATCGAGCGGATGGCGACCTCGGGCAAGTTTCCGAAGGCCAGCCGGCGCGGCGCGATCCAGGCGCGCGACATCACGGCGGACTATCACGCCCACATCCTCTCGTTCCTGGCCCCGGCCAAGGTTCCGCTGGCGCTGGCGGCCGACTTCGGCAACGGGATGGGCGCCACCTACGCGCCCGTGCTGGAGCGGCTGGGGTGCGCGCGCGTGATCAAGTTGTATGAGACGCTCGACGGGACCTTTCCGAACCACGAGGCCAACCCCCTGGACCCGGCGACGATGGTGGACCTGCAGGTCGCGGTGCGGAACGCGGGGTGCGACCTGGGCGTGGCCTTCGACGGCGACGCGGATCGCTCGGCCTACGTGGACGAGACGGGGGCGCTGGCGCCGTGCGATCTCATGACGGCGTTCATCGCGGTGGAGGTGCTGGCGCGCGACCCCGGCGCGCGGATCGTCTACGACCTGCGCTCCTCGCGCGCCGTGCCCGAGGTCATCCGCGAGCACGGCGGCGTGCCGGTGCGGGAGCGGGTGGGCCACTCGTTCATGAAGGCCACTATGCGCGAGGGCAACTGCGCCTTCGGCGGCGAGGTCTCCGGCCACTTCTACTTCCGCGAGAATTTTTTCGCGGATTCGGGGGCGATCGCCCTTGTCAAGGTATTGAACCTGGTGCGCGCCAGTGGGAAGCGCCTCAGCGCGCTCATCGCCCCGCTGCGCCGCTACGAGAAGCCGCCGGAGGTGAGTTTTCACGTGGCTGACAAGGAGGAGGCGCTGCAGCGCCTGAAGGAGACCTTCGCGGACGGCAAGCAGGACTTCCTCGACGGCGTCACCGAGGAGTACGACGATTGGTGGTTCAACGTGCGGCCCTCGAACACCGAGCCGGTCCTGCGCCTGAACATCGAGGCCACCACGGCCGGTCTTCTCCGCGACCGGCGTGACGCGGTGGCGCGGGCGATCTCCGGTTGACGCCGGAGCGGGGCGGGGGTATAAAAATCTTTCCGCGTGGCGCCGGCCACGGGCCGCGCGGGGCGTGGTTGAACGACCCGCGGGCGTGTTCAAGCCGGGCGGCCGGGGGTGTAGCTCAGTTGGGAGAGCGACGCGTTCGCAATGCGTAGGTCAGGGGTTCGAGTCCCCTCACCTCCACTCGGAAGCCGGCCCGAAGCCCCGAACCCCGTTCGGGGTTTCTCGTTTCGTCACGGGGGGATGGGCTGGTAGGGTTGGCGGGCCATGGCGTTTGATCGCGTGGGGCACCTGCTGGCCCTGATCTCCTATCTTCGCGCCAACTGCCCGGTGACGGTGGAGCGCGCGGCGCGCGACCTTGGCCTCACCCGTGTGGCGCTGCTGCGCGACCTGGACGACGTGCTGATGTGCGGCACGCCCCCCTACGCCCCGCACGACTACGTCGGCGTGACCGAGGAGGGCGGCGTTCTCACCATCGACTTCGCGCCCCATTTCGCGCGGCCCGTGCGGCTGACGGCGGAGGAGGCGCTGGCCCTGCGTCTCCTGCTCGACACGCTGCCCACCGGCGAGGCCGCGCTGCGCGGCGAGGCCGTCCAGAGGCTGGCCCGCAAGATCGAAGAGGCCGTCGCTCCCGGCCCGGCCCGCCGCGCGCCGGCGGCGGCGCGGAGGATCCTCTCCGGTCCGAAACGGGGTCTGACCGGCGACCCGCGGGCCAGTCTTCTGGCGCGCGCGGCGAGCCTCTCGCGCAAGGTGGTCATTGAGTACTACACGGCGGCGCGGGACGAGATCGCGACGCGCGTCGCGCACCCGGTCGGCCTTTTCGAGGAGGGCGGACGCGCCTACCTGGCCGCCTGGTGCGAGAGCCGGCGCGGCCCGCGCTCCTTCCGCCTCGACCGCATCCGCCGCGTCACGCCGATGGAGGAGCCGTTCGACCCCCGCCCCGGCTTGACGATTGACGACTTCCGCCTGCGCGGCGCCCCGCCGCGCCTGTCGCCGGGCGACGAGGTTTCGCTCCTCTTTCATCCCGCGCTGGAGCGCCGCCTCCGCCGCGAGTGGCCCGCGTGGGCGGTCTCCACGGCTCGCAAAGAGGGCGCCGCCGGCGAGTGCGAAGGCGTGCGGGTGGCGTTCAACGCCACCGAGACCGACTGGCTGCCCCGCTGGCTCTTGCGCTATGGCCGCCGGTTCCGGGTCGAACGTCCCGCCGCGCTCGCGGCGCGCGTCGCCGAAATCTGCCGGCGCGCGGCCGCGGGCGGGTCACGTTGATGGTTCGCCGCCGTCGAACTCGCGCAACCGCGGATCGCCGGGGTCGACGCCGGGAGCGATCTCGCTCTCTCCGGCGGCGTCACGTTCGAGTTCGCCTTCCACGGCGCCAGCCGTGGAATCCGCGGCCGGGGCTGGCGGCGGCGCGCTGGCGTCTGGCCCGGCCGGTGGCGGTGGCGGTGGCGGCGGCTCGGCGGGGGCGACGTCTCCGGG
>JACQVU010000542.1 GCA_016209585.1 Planctomycetota bacterium | reverse complement strand
GGGTGCGGGTGGGGCCGTTCGCGCTGGGGTTCGCGGGGTACCAGTACGGCAGCGTGGACCCGGTGGTAGACGTGGGCGCGGGCGGGTTCAACAGCATCGCCACGGCCGGCTTCAACTCGGTGTTCAGTGACGGCGGGGGCACCGGCCCCATCGATCCCAACAACGTGGGCGGCCAGTCGGCGCCCACCACGCCGGCCGGGCAGAGTCTGGCGACGCAACTGGCGGCGCTCCCCGGCATGACGCAGGATCGGGCCGAGGCCATCGCCATTCTGGGCGAGCAGGCCGGCGTCGATCTGAGCAACCCCACGCTGCGCGACACGATCAACAACATCACCACGGCCACCGCCCAGAACACCAGCGCCGCGCCGGCCTCGGCCGAGACGCTGTTCTTCAACAACCAGACCGGGGTAGACGTGAAGACGCTGACGCTGCTGGAAATCCAGATGGGGTACGGCCATTACTTCGAGGAGTTCAACCTGGGGCTGGGCGTCGCGCCGAAGGTGCTGCTCGGCTCCACCTCGGTCGACCGCTTCGCGCTGGCCGACTTCCAGAACAACCAGGCCAGCGATTTCATCGATGACATCGACGCCTTCGACTTCTTCGGCTCCAGCAGCGATCCCGGCGACACGGACGTCGCGCCGCGCTTCTCGTTCGACGCCGGCGCGGCCTGGAACGCCACCGACTTCTGGCGCCTGGGCCTGGTGGGCAAGAACATCATCCCGGCCACGTTCGACCTGAAGAACCGCACCACCACGGCGAACAACAAGGTGGTGGTCACCAACGCCGGCGACGTGACCATCGGCCCCGCGGTGCGCGCCGGCACGGCGCTGCACTTCCTGCGGGATCGCATCGTGCTCTCGGCCGACTACGACCTCTTGCCGCAGCGATCGGACCTGCTCACCGGCTTCGAGTCGCAACTGGCCGGCGCGGGGGTGGAGTTGACGCCCATCGCGTCGGACTGGTTCGCCCCCTCGCTGCGCGCCGGTATCTACAAGAACCTGCGCGGCTCGAAGGAGGATTCCGTTCTGACGCTGGGGCTGGGGTTGCGGGTGTTGTTCGTGGAATTCGGCTTCGCCGTGGCCCAGCCGAGGTTCATCATGGACGCCCTCAAGGGGTTGGACGAGAACGACCTCGACAAGACCCCCCAGCGCATGAACGCGGCGTTCACCATCGGCATCAACACTTCGTTCTGATCCGGGGGAATCGCGATGCACTTCGGGCGGGTGGTGGGCAGCGTGGTCTCGACGCGCAAAGACCCGCAACTGGCGGGGATGAAGTTCCTCATCGTCGAGCAACTCTCGCTGGACCTGGAGCCGACGGGCGTCGCCACGGTGGCCGTGGACGGCGTGGGGGCCGGCCCTTCCGAGGTGGTGCTCTACTGCACCGGCTCCTCCGCGCGCCAGACCGACCTCACGCGCGACAAGCCGGCCGACGCGCTCATCATGGCGATCGTCGACTCCTACGACGTGAACGGCGAGGAGCGCTTCTTCAAGTTCGACGACGCCGGGGCCGGCGCGACCGTCGGCGCCGGGGCCGGCCGGGCGCGGGGTTGAGCGGCCCGCCGCGGCGGCGCGGCGTGGGCGCGCGGCGATCCGGCGAAAGGCGGCGGGCGATGGAACTGGCCAAGGTGATCGGCCGCGTGGTGGCCACCCGCAAAGATCAGCGCCTGGCGGGCATCGGCCTGCTCATCGTGCAGCCGCTGGCGCATGACCTTTCGCCGCGCGGCGCGCCGCAAGTGGCCTGCAACATGGCGCAAGCCGGGCTGGGAGAGATTGTGTACACCATCGACGGGTACGAGGCGGCGTACGCCCTGCCGGGCAAGTTCGCGCCCACGGACCTGGCGATCGTCGGCAACGTCGACGGCGTGCACGCGGCCGGCGCCGCGCCGGGCGGAGGGGGAGGGGGGCGGTGATCCTGGGGCGCGTCATCGGCAAGGTCTGGGCCACGGTGAAAGACCCGGCCTACGAGCGGCGCACGCTGCTGGTGGTGGCCCCGCTGGACCCGCGCACCGGCGCGCGGCGGGGCGACTCCACGCTGGCGGTGGACTTCACGGGCGCCGGCGAGGGCGACACGGTGCTGGTGGTGGACGAAGGCTCCAGCGCCTGCGGCCTGTATGGCGACGACGTGCCGGTGAAGACGGTGATCGTGGGCATCGTGGACTCGTTCGATTGTTTCGGCCGAACGTTCGTGGTCAATTGAAGGTCGCGAGGCGGCGCCGCCATGGACTTCCACAAGGTCAAGACCATGTTCATCCGCCAGCCGGCGGCGGCGGACCTGGTGAAGAAGTGGTACCAGGGGGAGCGGGGCGACCTGTTTTACTGGGTGCTCAAGAGCGACCCCCGCGTGGTGGTCCACTTCCAGTTCGCCTTCCACTCTCCCGACAAGGCCGACAGGAACGAGTACGTCGCCGACTGGCAGGCGACCCGCGGGCTGCGCTTCGGCCACGTGACGCAGCCGGATCGCGACGGGGGGGTGGCCAGCACGCCGCTCATCGAGTTCACCGTCGCCTCCGGCCTGCCGTTCGCCGCGTGGGCGCTGGCCTTCCTCGACGCCCATTGCTCCGGCCTGCCGGACGATCTGCGCTCGTTCGTTCACCTGGCGCTCTCCAGCCCGTCGGCCCGCCCGGCCGCCGGGGAACCGGAACCGCGCGCCTGAGCGCCGGCCGGGCCGGGCCGGCGGGGCGGCGCGCCGCGATCATCGGGGACCCGGATTCTTTCCCGCCTCCGGGCGCGGCGACGCGGGAAAGTGCGCCGGAGCCTGTTTTCCCGCGGGTGGCGCCCCGGTGGTGAGCCGCGCGGTGAGGCCGGCCTCTTCCCAGCAGGCGGACAGCGCGGCGACCCGTGGCGACAAGTAGTCGGGGCCGTGGCGCCAGGCGGTCTCCAGCGTCAGGCAACAGAACGCCGTGGCGGCGATTCGCCCGCCGTGAACGCCCCAGAGGTCGATGGGGTCGAAACTGCCACGGGCATGGTCTTTTCGCCGCTGGCCCGAGAGGATCGCCCGCGTCACCTCTGGTTGCCAGCGGCTCCAGAAGTCGCCGCCGGCGAGGAAAGCCGCGAGCGTCGTGTAATACCAGGCGTACTGCGAGCCGTGGATGTCGCGCCCCGGCGACCACACCGGCGGCCGCGCCAGGAGTCGCGCGGCCGCGCGCGCGTTGACCTCCACGCCGGCCGGCTGGCCGAGCAGGCGGCGGCAGTAGAGGCCGACGGCGGTGAGCGCGTCGGAGGCGCGCCCGGCTTCCGGGCCGCGGTCGGCGTAGACCACGCGGCCGTCCGTTTCGGTCATGCGCTGGAAGTGGCCGACCATGCGGGCCAGGCATTCCTCGGGCACGTGCAGACCGGCGTGGTCGGCGGCGACCAGGGC
Source organism: Planctomycetota bacterium (assembly GCA_016209585.1). Taxonomy (GTDB): domain Bacteria; phylum Planctomycetota; class UBA8742; order JACQVU01; family JACQVU01; genus JACQVU01. Next base: position 619 of record JACQVU010000542.1, on the reverse strand, counting down.
CATGCACATCCAGCCGGTGATGGAGGTGTCGTCGCGGGGCGCGGCCGGGCGCGGCTCGTAGGTCCAGCCGCCGGCCTCCATCTGGGTGGCGGCGCAGAAATCGACGGCGCGTTGCGCCAGGGGCCGATAGCGGTCGCCGCCCATGAACAGCAGTTCCACGGCGGCCAGCGTGGCGATGGCGTGGTTATACATATTGCGGGCATCGACCCCGCCGGCGTCGTCCTGCCGGGAGGCCAGGTAGGCCGCGGCCCGCGCGACGGCAGCGCCGTGGGTGGACGCCGCGGCCGATCCGCCGCCGGCCGCCGGTTCTTCCGGCGCTACCCCCGCGCCGAGAAAGCAGAGCAGCGCCAGAGAGGTTAACGCCACGTCATACCGCGCGAAGGCGGGAGAAGCGCAGCGGTCGCCCTCCGGGCAATGGCGGGGGAAACCGTCGCCGTCCCAGCGGCCGTCGGCTTCCTGGTGCGCGGCGAACCACTCCAGCGCCAGGTCCACGGCCTCCTCAGCCTCCGCCGCCACGCCGAACCGGGCGCGGGCGGCCGCGCGGCCGGCGGGCGATCGATCCCCGAAAAAGCCGATCCCGCCATCCCCCGCCCGCGCCGCCCCCAGGCCGGTGGAGGGG
>JACQVU010000541.1 GCA_016209585.1 Planctomycetota bacterium | reverse complement strand
GGTGTTGCTCGTAGACCCGCAGGTCGGCCGCGCCGGCGCGGCCGAGGTGAACGGCGCGCGCGGCCGGCCCCCATTCCTCCCGCGAACGCATCGGCAGCAGGAGCCGCAACTGGCGCACGGCGGCGTTCTTGCGCTCCACCGTCTGGGCCACGCCACGCTCACCGGCTCCGGGGGTGACCAGGCGATGCGCCTGGTCAAGCAGGGCGACGCGGCGCAGGTGGCCGCGGACCTCAGCCAGCGCGCCCTTCACCTCGGCCACGCCGGCGCGGCGGGCGGGGTCGGCGCTCCATTCGCCGAGGATGCGGGCCAGGTGTTGCTCGTAGACCCGCAGGTCGGCCGTGGCGGCCGCGTATTGTTTCTGCTCCGGCGCGGCGGCGGCCAGGGCGCGGTGCTTGTAAGCGCCCATGAAGCCGTAGTCTTCGGCGAACTCCGGCCCCGGCGCGGCGGAAAGGCGCGCGCCGATCTGCCGGATGACGCGGGTCAGGGCGGCGATGGCCACACCGTGGTCGCGCCCCTTCATCGCCAGCGTGCGGCCGAGCAGCATGTTGGCTTCGGGATAGTCGAGCGAGAAGAGCGGCGCGTCCTGGCCGTTCTCGCGGGCCAGCAGGCCGAGAACCTGGCGGAGTTCCTCCACTCCGGCGGCCACGGCGTCTTCCCCGGCCTCTTCCCCCACGCGCGGGTGAATGCGCAGCCGCGCGAGCGCGTAACGGGCCTCGCGGTTGGTGGGATCGAACTTCAAGGCGCGGGCGTAAAGGTCGGCCGCGGCGCCGGGGCTGCCTTCTTCGGCGAGGCGCCCTTGGCGCGTGACCAGCTCCGCGATGAACTGCCCCACGGTGAGGTTTCCCAGGAAGTACTTGCGCTCTTCCGGGGTCAGGCCGTAGTCGGCCGCGTACTGCTCGTCGGAAACGTGCACGCCCCCGCGCAAAAGGTCCACGTTGCGGGCCACGCGCCCGACCTGCACCCGCACGATGATCCGGTCTGGAAGCCGCGCCGGGCCGGCCTGCGTGTAGCCCAGTTGCTCGAGGATGCAAAGGAACGCCGAGGCCACGGAGTAGACGTTCCCGGTGCGAGGACCCATCCGGTTGCGCAGCGACCACCCCAGCACGCGGGAGAGATAGTAGTTCTCGAAGTTGCCCAGGCCGCTGGCACGGGAGGAGTGGTCGACGGCGAAGCGGATGTCGGGGTCCGGCCCGCGCAGGAAGCGATCCACCAGCGCGTCCACCAACTCCCGGACACTGTCGGCGTTGGGGGTCTCCACCATGCCGTTGGCCAGGTGGTCGTAGCCGCCGTGACGCACGATGTCGTTGATGACGCCGGCGAAAGCCATGGCGTCGCCGGCGCGGATGCGCGGATCCTTGACGCGGTTGAAGTAGGTCAGCGCCCGCTGCCACTGCCCGCCCTCGACACTGGACTCCAGGAAGGCCCAAGGGTCGCTCTGGCCGCGCTTCTTCATCTCGTTCATCTCATCGTCCCGGAAGAAGGCCACCGGGGCGAACGCGGCCGCAGTCTCCTCGCCCTCCGGCCCGGCGTACGGCCCGCGCATCGTCGCGCGGCCCAGGTCCACCTCCATCTTCGGGAACGCCAGCCCCTCGTGGCTGGGGATACGGGCCACCTGGCCGCCAGCCGGCGCGGCCGCGTCCGCTGCGCCGCGCGGACCGCCCGTGACGGACGCCTCCGGCCTCGGTGTGCTGGTGGCGCCGCTCGCTCCGCCGGGAGTCGCGCCGGCGGCGCCGGTCGCGGGCGCCGGAACTGGCACAGGCGTGGCGGCGGTTTCCGACCGCGCGGACGGCGCGGCGGCCCCCGTGATGGTGGGCGCGCCGGTGGTCGCTGAGGTGGGTGCGACCGCGGCCATTGGCGCGGTCGCGGGCGCCGGGGTCGCCGGCGGCGGCGCCGAGGCCTTTTCAGCCGGGGCCTCTCCACCGGTTGAAGGTCGCGGGGCGGCGGCCACGGGGCCACTCGCGCCGGTGGCCGCGGCATCCGGGTTGTCGCCCGTCTGGAGGGCGCGCAGGGCGTACATGGAGATGACCGCCACCACGCCGAGCACCACCAGCACCAGCACGACGCGAACCCACCGACTTCCGATCGCGGGCATGTGAACCTCGGTCGGTTGGAGACCCTCTACCGCGGCCGCGCCCCGACGCCGACCGCGCCCGAACGCCCTATTATGAGTCCGTGCCTCCCCGCGCGCCAGCGCGTTTCGCGCGTCAACGGCTGGACATTGGGCTATTGGGCTGGGGTGCTTGTCCGATTATGCGGCCCGGCGCGGGGGGCGGACGTTGGCCGCGCGGGTGACGCGGCGGCGGGCGTGAAACGTCTGGTCCCTTCCATCTTCGCTGAGGTAGGCGGCCCGGACTTGCAGAATGGCCTCGCCGCCGCCTTCGCTCCAGAACTTCTCGCTTCCCTTGTCGCGTATGTTGAACTGTTTGATGAGCGATTCGACCAGCGTGCTGGTGGTCGGCAGGCCCAGGCGGCGGTATTCGGGGTAGCGCATGTCAGCGCCTTCAGGTGTTCGATCACGTTGCAGTCCATCGTTGCCCCCTGTAGCCCATTGAGAGTGGTTTTCGCGTAACTCCCCACGGAGCAACAGGCTCGGACGTATGATCCCTATGTACAAGATACATCTGCGCCCAGCCCCACAAGGACTTACGGAATCGGCCTCGCCGAAAATCGCCGAAAAAATCGTCTGGTTGGCGAAGTTGGGCTAGCGGACCTCGAACAGGCTCATACGCGGCACGTATTCGGCCGAGGCGCTGGTGTTGAGCGCCGCGCCGTTGTTCTGGAAGACGTACATTTCAACAATATCGCCCACGGCCAGGTCCAGCACGTCGCTCACCTCGCAAGAGGCCACGGCCACGTTGTTGACCGTCGAGTTGTATCCCACGGTCCGGACGTTCACGCCGTTGCGGTAGATGGCCGCGCGCATCAACCTGTTCGAGTCGAGGGCGTTCTCAATCGTCCACCCCGCGCTCACCTGGTACTTTCCGGCCCGAAGAGCGTCGAAACGCTGGTTCACGGCCGCGTCGGCCACGCCGCCCACGTCGAAGGTCTCGGTGTCGAACGCCACCTTCGTCCAGGCGTTATTCGGGATGCTCTGCGCGGCGTTCCGCGTCATCCGCGCGACGTGTGAAATCGCGTTGGTCGTCACCTGCGACCACCCCGTGGCCAAGCCGTCGTCCCCCGTCTTCAAATAGGCCCGCGCCGCCTGGTGATCCAGGTAGAGCGAGGCGAACTGCGCCGCCACCACCCCTTCCGGGACCCCGGAGCCGACGAACAGCCCGGCCGAGTCGCCGAACGTCGCATCTCCCAGCCGCAGCAACTCGGCCTGCCCGGGGCCAAGCAGGTGCAACCGCGCCGCCGGCGCCATCGTGCCCACGCCCACCCGGTTGTTCACCGTGTCGACGTCCAGCGCCGCCGTCACCCCCGAGGCGTTCTGCACCTGGAACGCGGTGACGCTGTCCACCGACCGGCGGAACACGTTGGCCCCCGTGAACACCTGCCCCTCACGGTTCAGCAG
>JACQVU010000545.1 GCA_016209585.1 Planctomycetota bacterium | reverse complement strand
CACTGCCCCCGCGCCCACGCCCGGGCCGGCCCCGGCGGGCGCGCCGGCGAAGCCGGCGGGGAAGCAGTAGGGGAAGCGAAGTGTCGGCGTTCGGTCTCATGGTGGCGCAGGCTGCGGGTGTTTCCAGTGTCTCGACGACAGGCATTGACGGGCACTCTCGGCGAGAAGAATGGCGCGGGATTTCTATCTAGACGTCGTCGATCCGGCACGCCCGGCGGGGGCGCGTGTCCGGGCGAAGATTCCAGGAGATATCTATCTTCGGCACTACAAGTTTCAGGAGGTAAAGTACTGGAACCTGGTTCCCGCGCGAGAGGTTCTTCTGTCGCCGCTGCTCATCTTCGAGGGAATTCGGGAGTTTTAACAAGGAGGTTGGTGTTTCGTGGGAAGACCGTCACGCCACTATGAGACGGTGTCACGAACCGCGCCCGTGGCCGACGACCGAGTGTTCTGCGTGTACCTGAATCCGGTCTGGTCTGTCTACGAGTGGCGTCTGGAAGAAGCGGAAGCGCCGAAAAGTTGGTACCCGAAAGGTCATACTGAGAGGTATAAGAGGCTCGCATGGATCAACACTTTCTCGATGCAGAAGTGAAGGACGCGGGGCTTTCCGGTTTCAAGCCGGAGATTTGGTACAATCTGCACGGAGATTGTCTTGAATTCTGCGCGGCCAACGAAGGCGTCGAGGGCGATCGCATCGACAGTGTCATCACGATTTATCGTTCGACTTTGGATCGGCGCCCCATCGGATTCCAGGTCAAGGGTGTGCGCGCCTTGATCGACCTGCTCGACGCCACGTCTTTCTCCGTGGAGGCTCGGGGAGATCAGCACTCGGTGTTTCGGGTGAAAGTCGAAGTGGTTACCGCGGCCGCTTTCGCTCAGGCCGCTCAGCGCAACCCGCGGATCTTCCGGCATCTCGACCGTCTCGCGCCCCTGATGACGCTAATGGGTGCGTCGGCTCAGGGAGGGGATGAAATCGATGTCCCGACATCGGTGGGGGAACCGGCGCTCTCCTGACGAACGCCCTCCCTGTTTCGAGGAATGAACGCCACCACATCGGTGCAGACACCGCGCGACCCCTCCGTCCCCGCGCGGTACCACCACCGCACCAAGCACCACTTCCATCGCTACGCCGCCTCGCTCGGCTACCTCGACTGGGAAACACAGCCCGACCCCTTCCGCGTGTATCGCGGCGCGCCGCGAACGCCCTTGATGCTGGCGGCGGATCGCGTCGCCGCGCCGTTCGCGCGCCTGTATCAGCCGGGCGCGATCCCACCGGCGCCCGTGACGCTGGAGAGCATCAGCGTGCTATTCGAACTGGCGCTGGGGCTCTCCGCCTGGAAGGAACACCAGGGGGCGCGCTGGGCGCTGCGCTGCAACCCGTCGAGTGGAAATCTGCACCCCACGGAGGGGTATCTCCTGCTGGCGCGCGCGGCGAACACGTTGTCTCCCGGCGTGTATCACTATGTCAGCCGCGACCATGCCCTCGAACTGCGCTGCTCGTTGAACGCCACGCTCGCCGAACGCCTCGCGGGAGCGATGCCGCAAGGCGCGTTCGCGGTCGGCCTCTCGTCGATCCACTGGCGCGAGGCGTGGAAGTACGGCGAGCGCGCCTATCGCTATTGCCAGCACGACGCCGGCCACGCGGTCGCCGCCGTGCGCTACGCCGCCGCCGCGCTGGGGTGGACCGCGCGGCTCGCCGATGGCCTGGCCGACGCCGACGTCGCCGCGCTGCTCGGCTTGGACCGCGCCGCCGACTTCGCCGGCATCGATCGGCTTGATCGTGAGCATCCCGACGCTCTCCTCGTCATCGCCCCCGCGCCGGGACTGGCCGCCGCGGCGGTTTCAGAGGCGCTGGAGTCGCGCATCGACGACGCCGTCGCCGCGGTGCGCGCCGGGTCATGGGCCGGCGAAGCCAACGCGCTCAGCCCGTCGCATGTCCAGTGGGAGGAGATCGACGCGGCGGCGAAAGCCTGCGAAAAGCCGCGCACGCCCTCCGCCTCCCGCGCTACACCGTCTTGCTTCGATGTCCACCGGATGACCGACGAGGCCGGCGGGCCGAACGCGATCCTCCCCGCCGCCACGATCATCCGCCGGCGGCGGAGCGCGGTCGATTTCGACGGCCGCACGTCGATCCCGGTCGCGGCCTTCTACGCCGTGCTGGATCGACTGCTGCCGCGCGCCGACGTTCCGCCGTGGGACGCGCTTCCCTGGGCGCCGCGGGTGCACGCCGCGATCTTCGCGCACCGCGTCGACGGCCTCGCGCCGGGCCTCTACCTCTTCGAGCGCGCGGCGAGCGTGCACGACGAAATAGCGCCCCTCATCCGCCCCGACGCCGCGTGGACGCGCCCGTCGAACTGCCCCGACCACCTTCGCCTCTTCCTGCTGAAAGAAGCCGACTGCCGCGCAGCCGCGCGGGAGATCAGTTGCCAACAGGAGATCGCGGCGGACGGCGCGTTCAGCCTGGGCATGATCGCGCGCTTCGCGCCGTCGCTGGCGGAAGGCGCGTGGTGGTACCGCCGCCTCTTCTGGGAGGCTGGCGTGCTGGGCCACGCGCTCTACCTGGAGGCTGAGACCTGGGGGGTGCGCGGCACGGGCATCGGGTGCTACTTCGACGACGCCATGCACGAAATTCTGGGATTGGCTGACGATCGCTACCAGAGCGTGTATCATTTCACCGTCGGCGGCCCGGTGAAGGACACGCGCCTGCGCACGCTGCCGCCGTACGATCATCTGAATCCCCCGCGCGGCTCGTGAAGGCTGGCCTTGGCATGGTGGAACCATCGACACTAACGCCCCCAGCCGAGACGAAGGCTCTTTCCATCGCGCTGAAAGAGTGGGCCGTCGTCTGCCTGGCTCTGGCCACGGGGCGGCAGGTGATCATTCTGCGCCGCGGCGGCACGGAAGACGGCGGCGACGCGTTCGAGAATCCGCCGCGGGAGTTCCTGCTCTATCCGACCTGGTTCCACGAGTCCGAGAAGGACAAGGGCAAGCCCGAAGACCGAGTTTCGCCCGACGCGCGGCAACTGCTGCAGGAAGCCGACGCGCTGGAACCGGACGAAGGCGAGGTGACGTTTCGCCACTTCGCCGAGGTGGTTGAATCATTCAAAGTCACGTCGAAGACGCAACTCGACGCCCTGCGCGGCAAGCACGTTCTGGCCGACAGCGTGGTGGAGGAGCGTTTAACCCGCGACGGCAAAGGCGCGCTGCGGGCGTTGATCCTCAAAGTGTATAGCCTCGGCCGCCCCATCACCATCACGGCGAAGGAGTCATACGGCGGCTGCAAGAGTTGGGTCACGCTGGATCAGGCGATCCCCGTGACGCGCGAGTGGCCCGCGGTGCGCGACGACGAGCGGAACGATGATCGCGTTTTCGCGCGGATGAGCGGCGCGGCGCGGGCCGTGTTCCGCGAGAAGATGACGCGCATCGAACGGTTGGAGATCGAGGGGTTTCGCGGGATCGCCAAAGGCCTCATTGAGGGTTTCGCGGACGTCAACATCTTCGTCGGGAGGAACAACTGCGGGAAGTCGACGGCGCTGGAGGCGATTTGCGGGTGGCTGGATGATGTGGCTTCTCAGTATCAGAGGACATTGACCGATCCAATGGGCCGCACATTTCCCGTGAGGTGGCAGGCGGCACGGTCGGAAACAGGGTCCCTGGATCCGCTTTATCTGTTTTTTCGTGCCCGGAAGGGTAAGACTGCCCTAGCCGAGGTGCGCGGCGCCATGTGTCAGGGGGAAACTGGTTTCCCAACCACGAAACTGCTGACGGCCGTTTGGAATCTGTCGCAAGACGCTGTCTTGCTGCCACACAGGCAGTCGAACTCACCCGAGACCGACTCGATGATGAGGCAGTTGCTCAACATCCCGTCTTTCTCCTTCTTCGAGCGGGCTGCTGTGTTTTTGCCGGAGGATCACAAGGACTCCCATATTGAGCGCACGCTCTGGGAGAACCTGTTGGATGCGCGGATTGATCGGTTCCTCGTGGGCGCTCTGAACGAGATCTTCGGAACCGCGATCAAGCAGCTTCATTTGTCCCAGACGGCCTTCAAGGTACTTTTCGATCAGTACGGCCATCCCGTCGACCTGTTGGGCGACGGAGCGAGGGCGGCGTTGCGCTGCCTCATGCTGCTCACCGTTCTCGAAAACACGTTTTTCATGATCGAAGAGCCGGAATCCTGCCAGCATCCCGGCTCGCTGCGGCGTTTCGCGCGCGGGGTATGCACACTTGCCAGGGAACGGAGGGTCCAGTTGTTCCTTACCACCCACAGCATGGAGTGCGTCCGCGCCTTCTGCGACGCAGCGGAGGAAGCCGCGAGCGAGTGCGCCGTGTTTCACCTGCGGCTTTCCGAAGGCGATCTGCAAGCCCGGCGGTTCGTCCCGGACGAGGCGCGGGCCTTGCTCCACCTCGGCGTGGACTTGCGTCATTTTGATCTATATGCCTGACGCCACCCGGATTCTCATCCACTACGAGGGGGTGGAGAATCGGCCTCTGCTCCAGTATCTCGATAGCCGGCGGTTTCTCCCCGAGGGTGCTCACTTGGCGGACGAAGACGCCGGCTCAGACACCCTTCTGCTGCATCAGGCCGCGCCCATGATCCGCAAGGCCGGAGCCGCCATCGTTCTCGCGGACATGAACCAGTCGAGGCGAAACGTCGCGGACCTCGGCAAGTGGTTGCTGAACGACCTTCATCGCAATGTCCCTGGTTCGTCATGGTCGATTCTCGACAAAGGGGCCGGGGAGCGAGTGGTCGTGGCGGTATCGCCGGATGCCGTGCAAGGTGACCACATGGCATGCGTCGCTGCGATTGCCGCCGGGCTGCCCGAGGAGCGATGGCTGGACCAGCATTGGGACGAATGCACGCCCGACCTCGACGACTATATCTTGCGTCTCGTGCTCAAGCCGGATCTGTGGCACGGGCAGGAGCGGCCGCTTCGTGGGCCTTACAAGGAGAAGATCGCGGAGATTTCGGCCCTCGTGAATCAGATGGGCGAGGAGCGGAAGGAGAAGAAAGAAGAAGTAAAGAAGAGGCTGGGCGAACATGGGCGTTTGTTTCCGAAATCGACGGACCTGCTTTCGCGCATTCGGGGTCTCGTGGATTACCGTGCCGGCGCCGTCAGTTTCACGGGCGCAATCGTCGCGTTGGCTAACGAGACGTATGGTCGAGAACGGTTCGCGTCGTTTTTTGAGCCGCTTCTTTCCGACTTCGACGCGGCATGTCGGACTGTTCGAGAGACGATCTCTGTTCGCAAGCCTTCATGAACCTCATCTTTCTCTCCCCCAACTTCCCGCCCAACTTCGCCCGCTTCTGCATTCGCGCGAAGGACGAAGGCCTCACCGTGCTGGGCATCGGCGACGCGGCGTACGCCACGCTCTCGGAAGAACTGAAAACGGCGCTCACCGAGTACTACCACGTGCCGGACATGACCGACGCCGACACCATGCTTCGCGCCGTGGCCTACTTCATCCACCATCACGGGCGCATCCACCGCATCGACTCCCAAAGCGAATTCTGGCTCGGCGTCGAGGCGAACCTGCGCGACGACTTCAACGTCCCCGGCCAGCGGCCGGCGGACCTGGAACGGAACCGGCGCAAGTCGGCGATGAAGAAGGTTTTCGCTCAGGCGGGAATTCCGGTGGCTAGGGGCGTGGTGGTGGAGGACATCGATCAGATGCGCCGCTTCGCGAAGGAGGTGGGCTACCCCCTGGTGCTCAAGCCCGACGTGGGCGTGGGCGCGGCCGGGACCATCAAAGTGAACGACGACGACGGTCTCGCGGCGGCGCTCGCCGACCCCCGGCCGGGATACGTGGCGGAACAGTTCATCACCGGCGACGTGGTCAGTTTCGACGGCCTGACCGACGGCGCCGGGAAGATCGTCTTCTGCACGTCGCACGAATACTCCAGCGGCGTGATGGAGATCCTGCACGAGCGGCGCAACATGCACTATTACTCGTTGCGGGAAGTCCCGCCCGACCTGGAACGCCTGGGCCGCGCGGCCGTGGCGGCGTTCGCGGTCCGGGAGCGTTTCTTTCACATCGAGTTCTTCCGGCTCCCGTCGGGCGCGTACGTGGCGCTGGAGATCAACGTCCGGCCGCCGGGCGGGTTCTCGGTGGACATGATGAACTTCGCCTGCGACATCGATCTCTACCAGTGGTGGGCGAAGGTGATCGCCGGAAAGCCGCTACCCGACTCGTTCCAGCGGCGGCACCACTGCGCCCACGCGGCCCGTCGCGGCGACTGGCGCTACCGCCGCCCGCACGAAGAGATCGTGCGGACGCTGGGCCAGAATCTCGCGGCGCATCTGACCGTGCCGTCGGCCTATTCGGCGGTGATGGGCGACACCGCCTACCTCATTCGCATGGCCGAACTGGGCGCGCTGAAGGAGGCCATCGCGCTGGTCGAGGATCGGGAGTGAGGCCGCGGTCGGGGATCGGGGGTCGGAGGCCGGGGGTCGGGAAGATGGGGTATTAGCTGACCACTGACAACTGACCACTGACAACTGACCACTGACAACTGACCACTGACAACTGACCACTGACAACTGT
>JACQVU010000544.1 GCA_016209585.1 Planctomycetota bacterium | reverse complement strand
CCGCCCGAATGAGCGGGAGCCGTGGCTCACCATTGAGCAGGGCCGTTTCGGAACGGTGGGCGGCAAGCGGCATGAAGAGGTGCGGGTGACCGCCACCGGCATCGACCTCGCCGACCGGGGGATCGTGGACGCGCTGGGCCACGTGGGCGAGGGCGGCGCCTTGAAGCGGGCGCTGGTCGACGGTTTCGCGCCGACCGGCCGGTTGAGCAAATTGGTGTTCACCCACCGGCCCGACCCTTACGCCACCGGGCCGGGCGCGACCGACTTCGAAGTCCAGGCCGACCTGGAAGACGTTTCGCTCACCGCGCGCGACATCTTCCCCTTGAAGGTGGAAGGGTTGCGGGGGCGCGTGAGGGTTCGCAAGTCGCCCGAACTTCTGGTGGACATTCCCGGCGTCCAGGGCCGCGTGGACGGCGCGCCCGACTCCCGGCTCTCGCTCCGCGGGCAAGTGGTCGGCGGCGGCGAGGGCCTGGGATACGACCTGCTCATCGAAGGATCGGGCCTGCGCGCGGGCGACCCCCTGTACAACGCGCTGGCCGCCCGCCGCGCCGAGGGCGGCGCGGATCCCGCCGAAGCGGTGCGCGCGCTGGCCTACGACGGCACGCTCTCCCTGGCCATGCGCGTGCTGCAACCCCGCGCGCCCGCCGCCGCCCCGGCCGAGCCGGGAAAGCGCTCGGCTCCCGGGCCGCTCATCGTCGGCCACCTGCGGCCGGAGGCCGGCGCGATGTGCTGGTCCGCCTTCCCGCTGCCGGTGCGGAAGATGTCGGGGGAGGTGGGCCTTTCTCTCAACCCGTTCCGTATCGAACTGCGGGAGATCGCCGCCGAGGTCGCCGAAGGGCCACCCGGCGCGCGGATCAATCACTTGGGCGGTTTCGTGGACGACGCCGGGCGGGTCGACGTGCGCTTCGACTTGGCCGGAATGGCGCTCGAAACCCTTTACGGCGGGCGGGAACGGCTCGCGGAAAAACACGCCGCCAACCAAGCGGCCGCGGCCTCCACGGACGCGAACGACGCGAAGCCCGTGGCGGAGCGCCCAGCGCCGGCGAAGCCCGATCCGCCGGCCGACGGCCGACGGGCGGTGGGGGACCTGCTGCTCGCGCTGGAGTGCGTTGGCCAGGCCGGCGGCGTGGTCCGCGTGCGGCTGGAACCCATCGCCCCCGCGCAGGCGGATCGCCGCCTGCTCGCCTCGGGAGTCATGCGGCTGAGCGGGGCGGACCTGAAAGCCGTCCTGCCGCTGGCCAACCTCGACGGCGTCGTCGCGTTCCGTTCGCTCCAGGAGCCGAAGTTGTTGCTGGTCAACGCGCTGGCGGACGTCCGTTCGGGGTTCGCCGCGGGCCGGCCGGTGGCCGACGTGCAGGCCACCCTCACCATGCACCGCGTGCCCCTGCCGAACGGCGGGCAAGCCGCGGGGAAGTTCCCGGATCAGATCAAGATCGGTCACTTGCAGGGCCAGTTGGCCACCGACGCCGCGGCCGTGCGTTGCGGAGCGCCCGCGCCGCCGACCCCCGCCGCGCCCGCGTCGCCCGGCCCGCTCTCGAACATCCGCACGCTGGTGGGCGATATCGTCTCCGGCGGCGCGGCCGCCGTCACCGGAGCGGTATCCCACGGCGGGCACGCCGAGGCTCCGCCACGCTCGCCGGGCGCCGGCGGGGAGACCAGCGACGAGCAGACTCCGCCTTGGAGCGGGTTCGAAGGCTGGGTGGAAGCCTACTTCCCATCGCCGTTTGACAAGGACGGCAAGCCGGAGCCAAAGGAGCCGGTCTTTCGCTCCCGCGTGCGCGGGGTGGACCCCTCGGCGCGCGAGTTGTTCTACCCGCTGCCGCACGCCCGGGAGTTGATACGCCTCGCCGACGAGGCCAAGGAGAGGCCGCCCGCCCTCACCGACGAAGAGCGCGGCTGGGCGGACGACCTGCGCCTCGGGATCGAGGCCGACCCCGCCGGCCGCGAGCAACTCCAGGCCGCCATGCGCGACGAGTCCCGCGCCCACCAGGTGCGGGCGCTGCTGGCCGACTTGGCGAAGAAACGGGCCGCCATGGCCGGCAAGGGCCAGTTCGACGCCGACGTGCGCACGGAGGGCGGAGGGTTTGGCTTGGCCGGCATCGTCGAGTTCCGGGCCGGCAACATCCGCCCGCGGCCGGGCGTGGAGCCAGAGGAGACGCGCCTGGGCGAGGTGCCGATCATCTCCCCGATGTTGCGGGCGCTCCCGGGCCACGCCGAGCAGGCCGCGATCTTCAAGAAGGCCTACATCAACGTCCGCCTGCACCCCACCCGCTTCTCCATCAAGAAGGTCTGGTTCTACTCCGATGTCATCGCCGTCTACGCGGATGACGGCCGCGTCAACTACTCCGACCTGGGGTTCTACAAACCCATGACCGTCAACCTCGTCTGGGACCCCGGCCGCTCGCTCGGTGTCACCTGGCTGTTTGGCGGCTTCATCGATAACTTCTTCACGGCCAAGGTCACGGGAAGCCTCTCGAACCCCAACTTCCCAATCCCCACCCCCTTCGACTTCCTCGACGCCCCCGCGGGCATCTGGCGCTTGGTGCGCAAGGCGTTCGGTTACCGCGGCCACGAATCGGAGGGGTCGGAATGACCTGCTACCGCCCGCGAAACTCCCCCAGCAGATACCGCCGCTTCAATTCCTTCTTCATGACCTTGCCCAGTTCGTTGCGCGGCAGGCTCGCCAGCACGATCACCTCCCGCGGCGTCTTGTACCGCGCCACGTGTTGCTCCGCCTCCGCCCGCACGCCGTCCGGCGTGGGCCGAAGATCGCCGCGCGGCGTGACGAAGGCCACGATCTCCTCCCCATACATCTCGTCGGGAACGCCGATCACCGCGGCCTCCCCCACGCCCGGGTCCTTCAACACCGCCTCCTCCACCTCGCGCGGGTAGACGTTCATCCCGCCCCGGATGATCAGGTCTTTGATCCGGTCCACGATGAAAATGTAGCCCTCCTCGTCGATCCGCGCCACGTCGCCGGTGTGCAGCCAGCCGTCCTTGAGCACCTGGCGCGTGAGTTCCGGCTTGTTGTAATACCCGGCCATCACCCCGTCGCCGCTGATCAGCAGTTCCCCGGGCTCGTTGGGCGGCAATGTCTGGCCGTGCTCGCCCACCACCCTCACCTTCACCCCCGGCGCCGGCCGGCCGATGCTGCCCCGCTTGCCGCCCGACGGGTCCAGGTTGGCCGAGACGCTGGCGCTGGCCTCCGTCAGCCCATACCCCTGCAGAATGCCCCGGCCGAAACGCTCCAGCCACCGGTCGTAGGTGGAGAGCGGCAGCGCGGCCCCGCCCGATATCCAGAACAGCACGCTGGAGAGATCGCGCCCGGCCGCCTCCGGAGCGTTCAGCAGGTAGTTGAACACCGTCGGCACCGCCGGCACCAGGGCGGGGCGGAACCGTTCGATCAGCCCCACCGTCTCCTCCAACTGGAAACGCTCCTGCAGCACGGCGGCCAGGGGCGTCCGGCAGACCATCTGCAACATGATGAAGCCGAAACTGTGCGAGATCGGCAGGAAGAGCAGCATGCGGATGGGGGTGGTTTCCACCGTGGCGGGGGTGGGCGGCACGCCGCGCCGGTAGTCGCCGGGCGCGCCCTTGGCCAGCAGGTTCTCGTGCGAGAGCATCACCCCCTTGGGCGCGCCGGTCGAGCCAGAGGTGTACAGAATGGCGGCGACGTCGTCGCCCGACCTCGCCGCCGGCGCGTGGCGATCGGGTGCCTCGGCCAGAAGCGTGTCCATGGCCAGCGGGCCGGTCGCGCCGGGGGTGGCGTCAACCACCGGCGTCGCGGCCGCCGGGGCGTCGTCCGCCCCCCCGCGCGTTTTGGCGAGGTAGCGGGCGTCGGTCACGATCACCGCCGGCCGGCAATCCCGGCGGATCGCGGCGATCTCTTCCCCGGCCAGCGAGAAATCGAGCGGCACGGCGATCGCCCCCGCCCGCATCGCCCCCCACATCGCCACGATGTGCCGCGCGCTGGTGGGCAGCACCATCGCCACCCGGTCGCCGGGCTTCACCCCCAGCCGCTCCAACGCGCCGGCCATGCGTTGCACGCGGTCCAGAATCTCGGTGTTCTTGTGCTCCGAGTCGCCCTCGTAAAAGAGCGTGTACGGCCCCTGGGCGATGGTGAAGTGATCCAGCGCGCCGGCGAAGTTCATGGCGTTCCGTCTCCGACCGATAACACCCCTCGGCCCCGCCATTGAACCACGACCGGGCCGGATTGCCACCCCCGGTCCCGCCGGCGTCGCCGCCTCGCCGTCCCGCGTGGCCACGTGGCTGGTGGCGCTCCGGGCCGGGGTTTGATATGACGATGGGTGGCGCGCCGATTTCCGGAAAGCAGAAGTCCATGCGCATCTTCGATCCCCACGTCCACATGATCTCCCGCGTGACCGACGACTACGAGGCCATGCGCCTCGCCGGCGTCGAGGCCGTGGTCGAGCCGGCTTTCTGGCTGGGGGAGCCGCGCAAGCGGGTGGCGTCGTTCTTCGACTACTTCGACCACATCTGTAACTTCGAGGCGGAACGCGCCGCGCAGTACGGCGTCACGCACTTCTGCACCGTGGCCCTCAACCCGCGCGAGGCCAACAACCCCGACCTGGTGGAGGGGGTGCTGGCCGAGATCCCCAGGTACCTCGACCACCCCCGCGCCGTGGCCGTGGGCGAGATCGGCTTCGACAAACTCACCGCCGCGGAAGAACAGGCCATCCGCCGGCAGGTGGAGATCGCGATGAAGCATCGGATGCCGGTCATGGTGCACACCGCGCACCGGAACAAGAAGGAGGCCACGATCCGGAACCTGGCCATCCTGAAGGAGATGAAGGCCGACCCCGACCTGGTGCTCATCGATCACAACACCGAGGAGACCACCGGCCTGGTCCGCGACGCCGGCTACTGGGCCGGCCACACCGTCTAT
Source organism: Planctomycetota bacterium (assembly GCA_016209585.1). Taxonomy (GTDB): domain Bacteria; phylum Planctomycetota; class UBA8742; order JACQVU01; family JACQVU01; genus JACQVU01. Next base: position 2,287 of record JACQVU010000544.1, on the reverse strand, counting down.
CCCTTCACCAAACTGTCGCCGGAGCGCGCCGCCAACGTCCTCGCGGAGCACGGCACGGAGCGCATGATGGTGAACTCCAGCGCCGACTGGGGGCCATCCACGGTGATGAGCGTGCCCAAGGTGGTCGCGGAACTGCGCCGGCGCGGCTGGCCGGTCGAAAAAATCCAAACCGTCGTCTGGAACAACCCGTACAATTTCTACCGGCAGGCCGGCAAGTTCGAGAAGTTCGGCTTCGTCTGATCCCAAGGCCCTCCAGGGGAGCGGGGAGACGGGGAGACGGGGAGATGGGGAGACCGGTCTCAAGCGCCAGGAGTATAATCCCAGCGCGGCCGGTTTCGGTCCCCGACCCCCAGTATGCTCCTCGCTCGGCGGGGTTCGGCGGGGATCGTCCGCGACAGGAAGGGCACGCGCAACATGGGTTCGCTCCGTCTGGCGTCACCGCTCGGCGCCGCCCTGGCGCTCCTGGCGCTGGTGCTGCTCCCGCCCGCGGCGCGCGGGGAGGATCGCCTGCGGTACTTCCCGCGCGGCGAACTGACGCTGCTGGCGCCCGACGGCTGGTCGGCGCTGCCGGTCTCGCGCGAGCGGATGGTGGTGCACCTGGTGGCCGACGACGGGCGGTCGGGCGAGTTGATCCTGGGCGCGGACCGCAAGGCGGCGCTGGCGGTGTCCGACACCAAGGCCTTCCTAGACAAAACCGCCGAGCGCCTCGCGGAAAGGGGTCTCGTGGCGGAGGAGGGGGCGCCCGGCCCCGCCGAGGTGGGAGGCAGCGCGGCGCTGTCGAAGTCCTTCGTCGACAAGGTGTCCGGCGGCGCGGTGCGGCTGGTGCTGTTCGAGCGGGAAGAGTCGCTTTACTGGTTCTTCGCCCGTTTCCCGCGCGGGGACCCGCGGACGGCCGCGGTGGTGGAGAAGGCCGTGGCCAGCCTGCGTTTCCTGTCAGCCGGCGACGAACCCCCGCGCTTGCCCTTCACGGCGGGGGCGTTGCGTTTCGAGGCGCCGGGCCGGTGGGTGGAGCGGCCGGTCTCCGGCCCCGACCTGCTGCTGCGCCTGGTCGAGACCAGCGGCCGGCGGGTGCGGAGTCTCGCGGTCTACCGCACCTCCGCCGACGTGGAATCGGCCGTGGAGTTCACGAGGGTGCTGGAGTCGAAGATCGAGGCCAAGGGGTATGACGCCAGGGAGCGCTTCGACGTGGCGACGGTGTTGCCGGTGGGCAAGGGCGCCTCGTTCCTGAAGCGGGCCGCCACGTCCGGCGTCTCGGTCGCGGCGCACGCCTACGCGCTGCCGCTGGGTGGCGACGTCTACACCTGCGTGTTACACGCCGAGGCCGGCGACGCGGAGGCCCGGGCCGCGCTGGAGGAGATCGTGCGGTCGGCCCGGCCCGCGTTCGCGGCCGGCACGGTCGAGGGGATCGACGGCATCGAGACCGGCGGCTGCTGGTGCGACCGCGACGGCGACGGCCGCGTCGACGGCCTGCGCTTCGGCGTGCTTTTCCTCGAAGGGAAACGCCCGGTGCGGTTCGAGGTGAGCGCGCCCTACACCGTGGACGCGCTGGTGCGCCGCCGCGCCGCGGGCGCGCCGGAGGGAGGGGCGGAGATCACGGTGCGCGCGCGCCAGGTCGCCGGCCTCCGCACCAGCGACGAGATGAACATCGCCGACGGTGACTTCTCCGCGCGCCAGTACCTCGACCTGGCGCACATGCAAGGCGCCGAGGGCGCTGGGGGGAAGTTCGATCCCTTCGCCGGACCGGTGCGGCTGACGGTGACGGTCAGGTTCCAGAACAGCGACCGCGTCTTCGAGGCCAGCGCCGAGATCCCGCCACCGCCGAAGCAGGGGCCATGAACCGCGGCGATGAAGCCCTGGCCGACCGCGTGCGCGCCGGAGAGGTGGCCGTGCTGGGGCGCGCGGCAACGCTGGTGGAGAACGGCACGGACGCCGGCGCGGAGTTGCTGCGCGCGCTGCGCGACCGTCTCGGCCGGGCGTGGCGCGTGGGGATCACCGGACCGCCGGGCGCCGGAAAGTCTACCCTGGTGGCCCGGCTGGCCCGCCACCTCCGCGCCGGAGGCCGGCGCGTGGGCATCGTGGCGGTAGACCCTTCCAGCCCGTTCACCGGCGGGGCGCTGCTGGGCGACCGCCTGCGCATGGGGGAAGTGGCGGGCGATGAGGGGGTGTTCATCCGGTCGATGGCCAGCCGCGGCGCGGCCGGGGGGATCGCGGCCGGCGCCGGCGCGGTGTGCGACCTGTTAGACGCGGCCGGGTTCGACGTGGTGTTCATCGAGACGGTCGGCGTCGG
>JACQVU010000543.1 GCA_016209585.1 Planctomycetota bacterium | reverse complement strand
GCCATGCGCGGTATGAGATCATGACAGATAGATCATGGCAAAGAAAAAAACTTTTTCTTTTCCTGGGGAGGGGGTGAACGGTTACATTCAGACACCGCTACAGCACGTTTTGATTTAGTGTGATTCGTGGTCAATTCGTGGTTCTGCATCCGCGCTTCTCCGTGTCATCCGCGGATGTTCGTGTGTGGCTGCCAGGCGGGTGAACGGCGCCGCGGCTGGACGGCGGCGGGGCTTCCAGGTATGGTTGGCGCGAGGGATGCGGGCGCGGACTTCAGGACTTCCGAGCCGCTCCCGGGTCGTCGGAACGGTGTCGAGAACGAGGCGCGCCCCGAATGCCGAAGCGGATCACCATCGACGAAGTGCGGCGGCTGGCCGACCTGGCACGCCTGCGCCTCACGGCGGACGAGGAAGCCGCGGTGGCGGCGAAGATGAGCGACATCGTCGCCTACTTCGAGCAACTGGAGGAACTGGACCTCGCCGGCGTGCCTTCCACGGCCCACGCCGTCGCCAAGGTGAACGTTCTGCGCGACGACGAGGAGCGCCCCTCCCTGCCTCGGAAGGAAGCCCTGCGCCCCGCCGCGAAGAAGAACGACGAGTTCTTCCTGGTGCCGCCCGTGATCGGCGGGGACGGGGAGGAGTCATGAGCGCCGGCGCCGGGAAGGGGGAAGAGGCGTCCGCCGCAGCCACGGCGGCGGTTTCGGCGGGCACGGGGGCCGGGCGCGCTGAGGTCGGGGTTCGCGGGCCAGCCACGGCGCGGGAGATCGCCGCGCGCGCGGGGGGCGACGCGGGGGCGGCGCGCGACGCCCTGGGCCGCATCGCCCGCCACGACGGCGCGGTGCGGGCCTTCCTTGTTTCCGGCGACGGCGCGCCCGTGGAGCGCGCGGCGGCTGGGCAAGGCGGCGCGCTGGCCGGGGTTCCGGTGGCGGTGAAAGACAACATTTCGACGCGGGCGTTTCCGACCACGTGCGCGTCGAAGATCCTGGCGGGGTACCGGCCGGCCTACGACGCCGCGGTGGTCGAGCGGATCGAGGCCGCGGGCGGCGTGGTCGTGGGGAAAACGAACCTGGACGAGTTCGCGATGGGTTCGTCGACCGAGAATTCGGGCGTCGGCCCCACGCGCAACCCGTGGGACCTTTCGCGCGCGCCGGGCGGATCCAGCGGGGGCAGCGCGGCGGCGGTGGCGGCGGGGATGGTTCCGCTGGCGCTGGGGTCCGACACGGGCGGCTCCATCCGGCAGCCGGCGGCGCTGTGCGGCGTGGTGGGGCTGAAGCCGACGTACGGGCTGGTGGCGTTCGGATCGTCGCTGGACCAGATCGGCCCCCTCGCGCGGACGGTGAGCGACGCGGCGCTGCTGTTGTCGGTCATCGCGGGGCACGATCCGCGGGACTCCACGTCGCTCGACGCTCCTCCGGAAGACTATCTCTCGTCCATCGACGGCGGCGTGCGCGGGCTTCGCCTCGGTCTGCCGCGGGAGTATTTCGGCGAGGGGTTGGACGGCGAGGTGGGGGCGGCGGTGCGCACGGCGGTCGAGTTTTATCGGGGCGCCGGGGCGCAGGTGCGGGAGGTGAGCCTGCCGCACACGAAGTACGGCATCGCGGCCTATTACATCGTGGCGACGGCGGAGGCCAGCAGCAACCTGGCGCGGTACGACGGCGTGCACTACGGGCCGCGGGCGCAGGACGCGGCGGCGCTGGCCGACGTCTACTTCAACACCCGGTCGGAGGGGTTCGGGGCCGAGGTGAAGCGGCGGATCATGCTGGGCACGTTCACGCTCTCGTCGGGCTACTACGACGCTTACTACCTCAAGGGGCTGAAGGTGCGCACGCTGATCCGGCGCGATTTCGACCGCGCGTTCGAGGCGGTGGACGCCATTCTCTGCCCCACGTCGCCCACCGCTGCGTTCACCATCGGCGAGAAAACGTCCGACCCGCTGCAGATGTACCTGTGCGACGTGTATACGGTGTGCTGCAACCTGGCGGGCATTCCCGGTGTTTCGCTGCCGTGCGGGTTCACGTCGGGCGGCCTGCCCATCGGGTTGCAGGTGCTCGGCCGGCATCTTGACGAAAAGACGATCCTCCGCGTCGCCCGCGCCTTTGAGGCCGCGCACGGGTTCGAAAACCGCGTGCCGGCGGCGTTCGCGTGAGAGCGACTCCGTAGTTGGAGGAGTTCCGGAGGGGGAACAATGAATCATCCTCGACGCGTGTACCACCCGGACAAGAAGCACAAGCGTGGAGCGACCGGAGAAGGTCCGCCGCGTTGGTTCCCGGACAGCGCCAGCAAGTGCCCGGACGATTTGTGTCAACAAACCGCGCAGCACCTGCTTGATGGCGCCATTGAGGGACGCGACCATGCCCATCCGGGCAAAAAGGCGCTTTACGCGGTTCATGCGGGGGAGTTCTTCAAGGCCTATCCGTCGTCGCCTAGGCCCAGTGTGGAAAGCCCTGCCGGGGTCAAACCGGCTGCGAACCATGCTGAGGAGGAGGTATGGCACGGCTATCTGGTGGAAAGAGCAATGGTTCCGAGGCAAGTTCCAAATCGCGTCTTGAAAGAGTTTCTCAAGCGGAACAAGATCACGAGGGCTGAATATACGCGCCTGCTTGGGAGTGCCCGGTGATGAAAGTTTTCGGCTCAACCGACCAGTTCGCCATCTGCGTCTCCCGGTTGGAGGGGATCTCGGAGGAAGCCGATCCCGTCGCGGCGGCGACCTGGGTTCACCTGCAACTGTGGGTCAATGGCGCGAACCTGTGCGAGCATGTTCACTGCGGCACTTCGGAGAAAGACGACGGGATCAATTGGCCCGCGATCTATCTCGCACGCTGGTTCGTGGCGAATTGGAATGCTCTCTTCCATCAGGAGGCCAAGCCGATCCCGTGCTTGGAACGCAACGCTCGCGACGTGGCAAGGTGGTTGTGGGAATCTTCAGCGGAAGACCCGGATCTTCCGGACGCGACCATCGATCGCTGGGACGATTTCGTCTTCTCGCACGCGTTAGGATCGGCGTCCGCGGGGGCGGCGTTGCCGGACGTTTTCTTTTTGCGGGATCGCGACATCGTTTCCGTCTCCTGGAGTAACAAGCTGGCCGGCGATGTCTCCTTCATCCTTCCGGGCTTTGACGAGTTCGACGTGCCGGCGGCATTGTTCGCTGATTCGGTCATGTCCTTCGTCCGGTGGGTCGCGGACGAGGCGCTGGCAACGGCGGGAGAGGTCGCCGAATCCCAACGCCTCGAATTCAAGCGATGGCTCGACGCCGCCTCCACACCCGCGGCCGCGTATGAGGGCCTGTTCCATGCGGCCCGTTCCGAGGCTGGCCCGCGAGATGATCTCCGCCGCCGCCTCGGCGACGACCCGGAGGCGTGGCGTAAGTTCTTCGACCTTCCGAAGAGTTGGGCTGCGTCGGGCACGACTGCAGCCGCGGCGGACTCGGCCGTCGCGATGCTCTTCCGCTCACTGGCGCCGGATCTGTCGACCGACGACCTGCTCACCATTCGAGCCATGCTCGATCGCCTCGCTCCACGGGACGGAGCGCGGCGGAAGATCGTCGAATTCGCTCGCCGGATTCCAGCGCCGATTCCGGGTGCTCAGCGCGACTACGAGGCGGGTTACGCCCTCGCGCGGCAGCTGCGCTCCAATCTCGGCGACGACCGCGATTTCTTCGATGTCGAAAAGTTGGTGCAAGATTGGGATGTTCCGGTGGAGGAAGTCGACATCAACGATTTGGAAACCGACGGTGGCGCGGTGTGTGACACGCGCCACGGGCCGGTCATCCTCCTGAATCGCCGGTCAAAAAAGACCGCCACGCCCTGGGGGCGGCGCATGGTGCTGGCGCACGAGTTGTGCCATCTGCTTTGGGATCGCGGTGAGGCCCGCCCATTGGCGGTGTTTTCCGGAGCGTGGGCCTCCGCGCGCCTCGAACGCCGCGCCAATGCTTTCGCGGCGGAACTGCTGCTGCCCCGTCTGGGCATCATCGACTCCCTCAAGCGCGTGCCGTCGCGTCTATTGGATGACGAAGACACGGAAAGCCTGATGAACCGTTTCGGGGTTGGCCGCACAACGGCCGATTGGCATCTTCGTAACTTGTTCAGGCTGGGGTGACCCGGTCGGCGCGCATGCGTGCATCGGGGGAGTCCGTCAGTCCGGGGCCAGGCGCGTTGGGATCCTCGCCGCTGCTCCGCATCGCCTTCCTGCTCTCCGGCCGCGGACGCACGCTGGACAACCTGTGCGCCGAGATCGACGCCGGGCGCGTGCCGGCCAAGGTGGTGGGCGTGGCGTCATCCGTCGCGGGCGCGGGCGGCCTGGAAATCGCCGCGCGCCGCGGCATTCCGGCGATCACCGTCAGCCGTAAGGAGGCGGCGTCGGCCGAGGCGTTCTCGGAGGCGCTGACGGCGGCGGTGCGCTCGTTCGACCCCGGCCTGGTGGTGATGGGCGGCTTCATCCACCACTGGCGGTTGCCGGCCGACTTCGCCGGGCGGGTGATCAACGTTCACCCGTCGCTCATTCCGGCGTTCTGTGGCAAGGGTTTCTACGGCGACAAGGTGCACCAGGCCGTCCTCGCGGCCGGCGTGAGGGTCTCCGGCTGCACCGTGCATTTCGTGGACAACCTCTACGACCACGGCCCGATCATCCTCCAGCGAACGGCGCCGGTGCTGGACGATGACACGGTCCACACGCTCGCCGCCCGCGTTTTCGACGCCGAGCGCGCCGCGCTTCCCGAAGCGGTTCGGTTGTTCATCGCCGGGCGGGGGCTGACAACTGACAACTGACAACTTGCCTCTGTACTACTACTCCCGAAAATCGTCGCGGGCCGCGCAGAAGTTCGCGGGATAAACCACGGAGACACGGAGACACGGAGGTTTCACGG
>JACQVU010000532.1 GCA_016209585.1 Planctomycetota bacterium | reverse complement strand
GTCCTCGATCCCGGCGTGCGGATCGACGGGGGCCGGCGCCCGGGCGTCCTCCCGTTGCACCTCCTGGAGCCAGCGGACATCGCCGCCGGCGCAGAAGGCGCGGTCGCCGGCGCCGGTGAGGACGATGACGGCGATGGCGTCGTCATTGGCCGCGTCGGTGAAGGCCGCGATGAGTTCGGGCAGAATGGCGGTGCAGAGCGCGTTGAGGCTCCCCGGCCGGTTGATGGTGATGGTGGCCACGAACTCCTGCTTGGCGTAGAGGATTTCGCGGAACTCGAACGACTCGGCCGGGCGGGCGGCGATGGGGCGCATGGGGAGACGGGGAGATGGGGAGATGGGGAGACTGACAACCGACAACTGACAACTGACAACTGACAATGGGGAGATGGGGAGAAGCGATACCGGGATCACGCGCCAAGAGTATAATCCCTGCGCGGCGGGTTTCGGCAGGATCGCCGGCGGCAGGAAGGGCACGCCCATCATGAGTTCGTTCCGTCTGGCGTCGGTGCTTGGCGCGACCTTGGCGCTCGCCGCCTCGGTGGCGGCGGGTGAGGAGAAGGAGGAGACGCGCACGTTGCGGGTTCCCTATCGCGGGGGCGAGCGGACGGCGCGGTGCCTGGTGGTGGCGCCGCCTCGAGTCGAGGCCGGGCGGAAGATGCCCATGCTGTTGGGCCTGCATGGCGCGATGCTGAACGAGCGGGTGGAGGCCCGCCCCTGGCGCGAGCCGTGCGCGCGGTACGGCTACCTGCTGGTCTCCGCCAAGTCGGCCGGCGCGACGTGGGACCAGGAAGACATTCCGATGCTTGACGCCGTGGCCGCGGAGGTCATGCGCGACTTCCCCGTCGACGCGGCCCGCGTCTTCCTCACCGGCTTCTCCAGCGGCGGGCGGCTGGCGATGATCTACGGTCCGCGGCGGGCGGACCTTTTCGCGGGGGTGATCGCCATGTCGTCGCCGTGGGGAGAGTCGGGGGCGGCGGAGATCGCGGCCGAGAAGGGGTCGCGCCTGCCCTTCTTCGTCACCCACGGCGTCGAGGACTCCGTGGTTCCCTTCCGCCAGAGCGCGCCGGCGGTGGCGGCGCTGAAGGCCGCGGGGCACGAGGTCACGTTTCTGAAGGTGGCGGGGCTGGGGCACACGATTCCGCGCGACCGCCTGGACCAGGTGTTCCAGTGGATGGCGGCGCACGCCAAGGCGGCCGCCGGCCCGGCCGACGTGCTCGACCCGCGGGCCATGCCGGCGGCGGATCGCCCCACGGCGCTGGAGATCGGCGACCCCTGCCCCGATTTCACGGTGACGTCGTTGCAAGGGGTCACCTACACGCGCGAGGCGATCGTGGGCCGGCGCGCGCTGGCGCTGATCTTCAGCGGCGCGTCGGGAGGGGCCGCCGACCGCGCCCCGATGGAAGAGGTGACCCGACGGTGGGCGGAGAAGGTGCAGGTGATCGTCGTGCGGCCCTCGGTGCCCCTGGGCAAGACCGGCGAAGAGATGGTGCGGCGGTTGAAGGTGGCCTTCCCCATCGTCAAGGACCCCGACGAGGAGGTGAACAAGGTGTTCAAGGTGCGGCGCGCGCCGGCCACGCTGATCTTCGACCGCGGCGGCAGGCTCATCGACATGGGGCCGAAGCCCGGCGAGAACACCGACCCGACCCTCGCCGCCCGCGCCATGCACCTGGCCTTCGCCCGCCACTTCTCCGACAGCAACGCTGAGCGCGCGGCGGCCGCGGACGAGGCGCGGCGAACGCTTTTTCCGCCGCCCGCCCGCGGGAAGGCCGGGCCGGTGGAGCCGGCGGCCGGCGACGATTTCTGATTGTCAGGCGGCGCTAAGACGCCTGGACCATCGGCCGAACTTCCCTATCGAGGCGATGGCCGAGTTGGTCTTGGGCGACGTCCAGATCGTAGTCCGATTGGAGGCCCATCCAGAACTTGGCGGAGGCGCCGAAGCACTTCGCGAGACGCAGGGCGGTATCAGCGGTGACAGCGCGCTTCTTCAGGACGATCTCGTTAATCCGGCGCGGGGAGACGCCAATGCTCAAGGCGAGCCGATTCTGGCTGATCCCCATCGGTTTGAGGAACTCCTCGAAGAGCACCTCTCCCGGGTGAACGGGCTCGAGCTTTTTGCGGGCCATGTCTGGGTCTCCTAGTGGTAGTCGACGATCTCGACTTCGTACGCGTCGCCTTCGCGCCACTCGAAACAGATACGCCAGCGCTGGTTAACCCGAATGCTGTGCTGACCCGCTCGATCGCCGACCATCTTCTCAAGGCGATTGCCGGGCGGAAGACGAAGATCCGCCAGGCACTGGGCGTTGTTCAACATTCGGAGCTTGCGATAGGCCACCTGCTGCATGTCCGCAGGAAGTCGGGGGGACCGTTCGCGGGCGAAAACGAGGGCGGTATCACGATCCCGGACCGACTTGATCACGCGAAGAGTATATAGCGCCAGGCGCTAAACGTCAAGCGCCCAACGCCGAGCGCGCGGCGGCCGCGGACGAGGCGCGGCGAACGCTTTTTCCGCCGCCCGCCCGCGGGAAGGCCGGGCCGGTGGAGCCGGCGGCCGGCGACGATTTCTGAGTCCAGCTACGGCCCCGTGCGGGGGTCGATGGCGTCGCGCAGGGCGTCGCCGAGCAGGTTGAAGCCCAGCGTCACCAGGGCGATGGCCACCGCGCAGGCGATCAGCCCGACGGCCTGGGTCTCGCCGCCGAACTTGTCCCAGTAGTCCTTCAACATCGTGCCCCATTCGGGCAGGCGCGGGTCGGGGCCAAGACCGATGAAGTTGAGCGCGGCGCTGTCGAGAATGGCCGTGCCGACCCCCAGCGTGCAGAGCACCACCACCGGCCCCGCGGCGTTTGGCAGGATGTCGCGCGTCAGCAGACGGAAACCGCCAACCCCGGCGGCGCGCGCGGCGGTCACGTAGTCTTGCGTCATCTCCGCCATCACCTGCGCGCGCACCTGGCGAGCGAAGAGCGGCACGCCCGCCACCCCCACGGCGAAACCCAGGTTCACCAGCGAGCGGTCCAGCGCGGCCATGACGGCCAGCGCCAGCACGATGTGCGGGAAGGCCATGAGGACGTCGACCAGGCGCATCAGCAGGAAGTCGGTCGCGCCCCCGCGAAAGGCGGCCACGGCGCCCACGGCTGCCCCGCCGGCGAGGGAGACCCCCACGGCCAGCAGCGCCACCCCGAGCGAGTAGCGCGAGCCGTGCAGCAACCGGGCGAGTTTGTCGCGCCCCTGGGCGTCGGTGCCCAGCGGGTGCCCCGGCGCGCCCGCGCCCAGGAACTGCGCGTCGGTCTCGTGCGGCCCCCACCCCGGCAACAGCGGCGCCGCCACGGCGACCAGCAGGAAGGCGGCGACGATCACGCCGCCCACCCAGGCGCCGCGGCTGCGTTGCAACGTGCGCCGGAACCGGGAGCGCGGAACGCCCGGATCAACCGCGCGGGGGGAGGAGGTTCCCATATCGACGGCCTGTCAGACCACCAGCGGCCCGGGCGTCACTGCACCGCGTCCACGCTGGCCGCCGGCGAGGCCTTGGAACTTGACCCGGTCACCAGGCCGTCGTTGTCTTCCAGCCGGATGCGGCCCAGCCCCCCGCTCCCGCCCGCCGTGTTGAGGGCCAAGCCCGTGCCCGCCCCGCCCGGCACGGCGCTCAGGCTGAGGTTGGTGCTGTTCAGGCTGATGCTCTGCGCGCGAAGAAAGACCGCGCCCCCGCTGCCGCCACCCCCGCCGCCGGCGGTCGTGCCGGAACCGGAGGCGTTGGCGCCCTTGCCGCCGTCAGCCTTGATGATGCCGTTGGTTCCCACCGTGAGCGTGCCCAGCGTCTGGATGCGCACGCC
>JACQVU010000531.1 GCA_016209585.1 Planctomycetota bacterium | reverse complement strand
GTGCTCGGTCGTGTAGACCTTCGCGCCGACGGAGGTGGCTGTCGGCGCGCGCGTTCCCGTGGGCGGGGCGGTGATCGCGGGCGGGGGCGAGGCGTTGGGCGTTGACGTCGTCTCCGGCCCCGGCGGGCCGGACACGCGGGTCACGTCGGCGGACGGCGCGCCCCCGGAGCCGTCGTTCGTCGTTTCAGCCACCGGCTGCGTGTCGCTCGCGCCGCACCCGCAGCCGCCGCTGGGGCATGATGAATGGAGCATTTTCGTTTCGACGGCACGACTCTGACGCACCACCTTGGCAATGCGGCGGGCGAAGGCGTCGTACCTATACTCGCCCACGATCACATTGTCTGAAAGGCGCGTGACGGACGTGACCTGGCCGCGGAAGTTGTAGGAGCCTGTTCCGGTAGGCCATTCGCGCTCCGCCCGGCTGCGAGCGTGCGGGGCGGCGCACGGTGGTTGCCGCCCGCGCCGAGGGCGACTATAACGGTGCCACGCGGGCACCCATGAGTGGCGGCATCCAGACGGTCATCAACTCGTTTCCGCTCGTCGAGCGCGCGCTCTTTTACTCGGGCGGGGCGTGCCTGCTCGCCGGCTCCATCGCGGCGGCCGTGCGCGCCTTCGCTCCCGACCACCTGCCGCCCGCGGTGTTGCGCGTCGCGGCCGCCGGCGGCGTGGCGCTTCACGGGGCGCTGGTGGCGGCGCGCTGGAGCGCGGAAGGCCGCGCGCCGCTGATCCACGGTTTCGAGGCCACGCTGCTCACCGCCGTTTTCATCCTCGCGGTCTACCTTCTCTTCGGCCGGCGGAGCCAGACGCTGGACCTCGGCATCTTCGTGTTGCCGCTGGCGTTCTGCCTGGCGCTGGCGACGGCGCTGCTCGCGGGGGAGGTTTCGGAACGGGACCTCAGCCCGGTCTCGGGGGCGGCGCTCACGCTGCACGTGGGCACGGCGCTGCTGGCGTACGCCGTGCTGGCGCTCTCCTCGGCGGCGGCGGCGCTTTACCTGTGGCAGTCGCGCCTGTTGAAGTCGAAGGCGTCCAGCGCCTGGGCCGGCCGGCTGCCGCCGCTGGGGCAGACGGAGCGGTTGATCTTCGCCTGCGCGCGGGCCAGTTTTCCGCTCATGACGTTTTCGCTGGCGGTGGGTTTCTCGTGGGCCGCCACCGCCGCCACTTCGCCGTTGCGTGACTGGCTGCGGCACCCGAAGGTCATCTCGGCGCTGGCGTTGTGGGCGGTGTCGCTGGCGCTGTTCGGGGTTTCCATCAGGGCCTCGTATCACGGCCGGCGACTGGCCTACCTGGCGCTGCTCGGTTTCGCCGGTTTGTTGGCGACTCTGCTGGGAACCCATTTCATCGGCGCGCCGCCGCACGCCGATCTCCTGCGGCCGTGAACCTCATCGTCGTCGGCATCAGCCACCAGCGGACCCCCGTCGCCGTGCGCGAGCGGCTGGCGTTTTCCCCGGCGGAGATTGGGCCGGCGAGCGCGCGGGTGGTGGCGGGGCGGGGCGCGGCCGAGGCCTGCCTGCTGGCCACCTGCAACCGGGTGGAGGTGTACGCGGCGTTCCGCGGCGACTCCGGGGCCACGCCGGAAGGCGAGACCCCTGACGCGTTGGGCGGCGAGGCCGACCCCGCGGGGGTTCTCTGCGACTTCCTGGCACAGGAGCGCGGCGTTCCGCGGAGCCTGGTCACGGGGCACGCCTTCATCCACCGTGGCGACGAGGCCGCGCGCCACCTGTTCCGGGTGGCCGCGGCGCTGGACTCGCTGGTTCTGGGCGAGACCCAGGTGCTGGGCCAGGTGCGCGACGCTCTCGCCGCCGCCCGGGAGTCGGGAGCGGCGGGGCGCTGGATGAACGAGTTGTTCGACCGCAGTCTCTTCGTGGCGCGGCGCGTCCGGACCGAGACCGGGCTGGGGCAGGGGCGGGTTTCGGTCAGTTCGGTGGCGGTGGATTTCGCGCACGGGATTTTCGGCGACCTCGCGGGCCGCGCCGCGCTCATCGTCGGCGCGGGCGCCATGGGCGAGGCCACGCTCACCCACCTGGTGGCGCGCGGCGTCAGCCGGGTGGTGGTCACCAGCCGTTCGCCGGAGGCGGCGGCGCGCCTAGCCGCGCGGTTCGGGGGCACGGCCGCGCCTTTTGAGTCGCTGCCGTCGCTGCTGGCGGGCGTGGACATCGTCATCTCGCAGACCGCCGCGCCGCATGCGGTCATTCGGCGGGAGGTGGTGGCGCCGGCGCTGGCCAGGCGCCGGGGCAACCCGGTTTTTTTCATCGATATCGCCGTTCCGCGCGACGTGGAAGAGAGCGTCGGCGACCTGGACGACGTTTACCTGTACAACATCGACGACTTGCAGCGCGTCGTGGATCGCACCATCGCCGCGCGGCGCGCCGAACTGGAGGCCGCCGGCGCCCTGGTTGACCAGGAGGTGGCCAAGTTCTCCGCGGCCTGCCGCGTGGTCGACGCCGATCCGGCCATCCGCTCGCTTATCAGCCGGCTCGACGAGACCAAGCGCGCGGAACTCACGCGCACGCTCGCGCGGCTGCCCGGCCTCTCCGACGGCCAGCGCGCGGAGGTCGCCGAATTCGCCGACCGCCTGGCGGGCAAGTTCCTGCATCCTCCTCTCTCCCACCTGAAGGAAGAGGTGCGCAACGGCGGGGCCGGCCCCGCGCTCTGGTGGTTTCGCCGGCTGTTCGGGGTATGACGGCCCGCGGACTCACTCCCCCATCCGGTGAAGAAGGCTCCCTCCGCGATGCCGTCCGGCGCTTCCTGGCCGAGCGGCTGGGCGCGCCCGTGGACCTCGCCCGCTTCGAGCGGCTGCCGGGCGGCGCCTGCCAGGAACTCTACCGCGTGGAGTTCTCCGCCGCGGGCGGCCCCCTCCAGCGCCTGGCGCTGCGCGCCGACGCCCGGCGCTCCATCCGCGGAAGCCTGAACCGGGCCCAGGAGCACGAAGTGATCACCGCCGCCGTGCGCGCCGGCGTGAAAACCCCCGCCGCCCGCTGGCTGGCGAAGGGGCTGGCGCGGGAGGGCGCCTGGTCATACTTCCTGGACTGGGGCGAGGGCGAGGCCCTCGGCCGGCGGGTGGTGGCGGGGCCGGAACTGGCGCCGGCCCGCGCGCGCCTGCCGTCGGAGTTGGCCGCGGTCCTGGCGCGCGTCCACGCCGTGCCGGTGGGCGACCTTCCCGGTTTGGCCGCGCTGCCCGGGTCCGCCTCGGCCGGGCGAAGCGCGGCGTCAGCCTGGCTCGAAGTAGCCGGGGCGTGGCTTCGCGGGTTGCCTGATTTCCATCCGGCGCTGGACCTCGCGCTGGATTGGCTCTCGCGCCACCCGCCAAGGCCGGCGCCGGTGGCGCTCTGCCACGGCGACTTCCGGGTGGGCAACTTCCTGGTGACGCCGGCCGGGCTGAGCGCCGTGCTGGACTGGGAGTTCGCCCACCTTGGCGATCCCGCCGACGACATCGCCTGGCTCTGCCTGCGCGACTGGCGGTTCGGCAATCTGTCGCTCCCGGCCGGGGGCCTCACCACCCGCGAGGCCTTCTTCGCCGAGTACGAGCGCGCCGGCGGCGGGCGCGTCGATCCCGCGGCGGTGCGGTGGTGGGAGGTGATGGGCAACGTCAGGTGGGCGCTGGGCGCGTTGGACCAGGCCGAGCGCTACCTGTCGGGCGCCGAGCGTGACCTGGAACTGCTGGCCACCGGCCGCCGCGCCGCCGAGATGGAGTGGGAAGCCCTGCGCCTCATCGAAACCGCTTAGGCCCCCGATCGCATTTACCTGATCGCTTCGCCGCGGGGCCCGTCGGGGAGGTCGCCTTGTTCCGTCGGGCGCGAACCCGCGGCCCGTCGACGCGCGGCTTCGGGTATCATGCCGGGCCGCGCCCCACTAGCCTCCAGAACCGTCGGTCGCCTGTCGCCGCATGGCCGCCCGCCTCACGGAAGAAGAAACCTGGTTCCTCCACCTGCTGGTGGAGTCGGGGTTGATCGGCATCGCCGCCGTCCGCGCCCTGGTCGATGAGCGGGGCGCGGGGGCGCGAGCCAGCCT
>JACQVU010000540.1 GCA_016209585.1 Planctomycetota bacterium | reverse complement strand
GGTCAGGGGTTGGGGGGTCGGGGAAGCAGTCGTTAGTTCTTGGTTCTCAGTTGTCAAGGCGGAGAGGTCGGCTCCGGGAGAGAGGGCTGGTGGCGACCAGCCGCGAGTCACTTCCGCGAACGCTCGCGGGCGAACCCAACGTTCTGGGCAGCATAAACGCTCGCTCCGTTCCAGGCAAGGAGAAAGTCGGGGAAAATTCCAAAATAATCGCGGCAGGCATTACTGCCCTCATCGGACGGCGAAGGCAATGCGGGACACCTCGGCGCGGTCGATCTCCCGGCAATCGTCATGACCCAATCCCCGCCGGCGGCGCGCCGCGCGCCCCACGCGCGCCGCGCTTCTCCGTCACCAGCCGCTCGTAAAGGTCTTCGGTCCGGCGCACCATGCCATCCAGCGAGTAGCGCGCCTCCACCCGGCGTCGCCCCGCCGCCGCCAACCGCGCGGCCAGGACGGGGTCGTTGGCCAGGCGCCGGATCGCGTCCGCCAGCGCCTGGGGGTCGCCCGGCGGCGCCAGCAGCCCGCACTCGCCGTCCACCACGAGTTCCGGCACGCCGCCGGCGCGCGTGCCGACCACGGGCAGCGAGAGCGCCATGGCCTCCGCCAGCGCCAGGCCGTGACTCTCGTAGAGCGAGGGCAGCACCACAAGGTCGCAGGCCGCCAGCAAGCGCGGCACGTCCTTGCGCAGGCCGATGAACGCCACCCGGTCCGCGACTCCCCGCCGGCGCGCTTCCTCCCGCAGGTCGCCGGCCAGCGGACCGTCACCGATGACCAGCAGCAACATCGCGGGAAAGTCGGCCACCAGCGCCTCCATCGCCTGGAAGAGATAGGTGTGCCCCTTCTCCCCGGCCAGCCGCCCCACCACCGCCGCCAGCGGGAAGGGGGCGCCGCCAGGCGGGCGGGCGTTGGCGGGCAGGGCGGCGCGCGCCAGGGCCACGACCTCCTCGCGCGGCGCGGCGTTGGCACGGTTCCACATGGCCAGGTCCACGCCGTTGGAGATGACCTCGTACTTGGCGCGGGGGGCGAGGCCCAGGGCCACCTGCTGGTCGCGATCCAGGTCGCTCAGCGCGATGACGCGGTCGTCGATCCGCTCGGCCGCGCGCCGCAGCATTCGGAAGAGGCCGCGCCGGAGGCCGCGGGCGGGGACGCCCTCGACGCGCGCGCCCTCGCCAAAGATGTGGCCGTGGGGCGTGTAGACGATGGCCGGCGTTCCCGCCAGCCGCGCCGCCACGCTGCCCACGAAACCCGCCTTGGAGGTGTGCAGGTGGACGACGTCGAAGCGCCCGCGGCGGATGCGGCGGGTGAGCGCCCAGAGGCAGAGGAGATCGCGGCCGGGCGACATGGCGCGCACCAGGCGCGGTTCGATCTCCACCACCACGCCGGCGGCGCGCGCTTCGGCGAACAGGTCTCCCTCATCGCCCGTCTCGGGGCCGGTGATCAGCAGGGGGTCGAACCGCGTCCGGTCCAGGTGCGCCATGAGCGCCAACACGATGCGCTGCGCCCCGCCGACGATCAGACGGGTGATGACCGTCAAGACGCGAACGCGACTGTCAGCCGCGCCTGGGCTGCGCCCACTGGGCATTCGTCGCGCTCGCTTTCGGCCGTGCTCCGCGCGGAGCAAGAAAACAGACGAAGGGCGGGGGAGGTCCCCGCCCTTCGGTGGTCGACGTGCTCGCCGCGTTCCCGCCCCGTCCGCCGGACGGAGCGCGCGTTTCAGAACCCGGCGCCCTCACGGGACTTCGCCGGCTTCTTGGCGGGGGTCTCGGTCTTCTTCTCTTCCTTCTTCGGTTCGGCCTTCTTCTCGACGCCCTTCGTTTCCTTCTTCGGCTCCGCTTTCTTCGGCTCCTCTTTCTTGGGCGCTTCTTTCTTCGGCTCGGCGGCCGGGCCGGCCTTCGGCGTGTCTCCGAACATCTCGTCGAAGAGCTGGTCGGCTTCCTGCATCTCCTTCTCGTTGCCCGGCTCTTTCGGAATGGCCGGCGCCTCCGCGCCGCCGACGCGGTCGCGCAACTCGGCCAGCCGGTCACGGACCTGGTCACGCGCCACGCGCATCTGCTCCAGCGCCTGCTCGATCTCCTCGGGCGACCGCCCCTGCTGCTCCAGGTTCTGCCGGGCCTGCTCCAGCGCCTGGTCGAAGCCGGTGTCCAGCCCCTTCTCGAAGGCCTCAGCCTGCTTCCCGGCCTCCTCGCGCACGCGCCCGGCGATGTCGCCCAGGCGTTCCTGCACGCCCTTGAGCATCTCTTGCAGGCGGCCCTGGAAGTTCTCACGCATCCCCTCCATCTGCTTGCGCATGCCCTCGCCCTGCGCGCCGAACTGCTTCTCCAACGCCGCGCGCTGCTCCTCGGCGCGCTTGCGGGCTTCGCCGATGGCCTCGTCCAGCCGGCCGCCCTCGACGCCGAAGCCCTTCAGGAAGTCGCGCAGCCCCTGCTCATCGAAGTTGAACTCACCGGGACGGAAGTCGAACCGGAGGCCGCCGCGCCGCGGACCTTCCGCAGCCCCCTCCTCCCCCTCCTTCACGGTCTCATCGCCCTCGGTCGCCTCCGGCGCCGGCACGGTTTTCTTCGCATCCGGCTTCTTGGCTTCGGGCTTCTTCGCCTCGGCCTTCTTCTCTTCCACGGCCGGTTTCTTCGCCTCCGGCTTCTTCTCTGCGGCGGCCGGCTTCTTCGCCTCGGCCTTCTTCTCTTCCACCGGCTTCTTGGCGTCGGGCGCGGGCTTCTTCGCCGTCTCCTTCTTCTCTTCGCCGAAGAGTTTCTCGAACTCCCGGTCGAGGTCCTCGTCACTCGATTGCGCCATCGCCACGCCTGCCCCCGCCAACGGGAACAGCGCCGACAGCATCAGGGAAATCCAGCGATTCGTCTTCATCGTTGTCCTCTCCTCGCGTGGCCACCCGGAAACCCTTCCGGACATCGGTGCAAGAGTTACGGCGCAGCCGGCCCGGTGTTTGACGGAACGGGCGACCGGGCCGCCCGCCAGAGCATGTGCGTGGCCAGCCCCACGCTGAGCAGCGCCACGGCCGCGGCTGCCGGCAAGACCACGTGCATGCGCCACATCGGGTCTTCTCCGGCGACCAACCGGCGGCCGCGCTCCGCCGCCCGCGCCGCGGGAGTGGATCGCTCGCCCGGGCGCGGCCGGGAACCAACCGGCGTCTCGGGATCGAGCTCCGGCTCCCGCGCCAGCCGGCGATGCGCGGCCCGTATCTCCCGCCACGGCAGAAGAACGCCGGAGTACCACTCGCCGGCGATGAGCAGCAGCAACAGGAGCGCCCCGCGCCGACCGAAGCGCGCCCACCGCGCCGGCGCGTCGCGGCCAGCCTCGCGGTGTTTGGCTCCCAGGGCGATGAACGCCGCCAACACCAACCCCGTCGCGCCCAGCGAAGCCCAGGTAAGCAACCAGTGGGCCAAGGCCGCGCCGTCGCGGCCGGCCACCATCAGCCGCGCGACCTCCCCCCGCTGGTAGGGCGCCACCAAGCGCGTGTCCACGGCATACACCCACAGCCCAGCGCCGACGGCGGCGAGAAAAAGCACGAGCGTGAGCAGCGCCAGCCACGCCAGCGCGCGCGGCGCGGGCGGCGGGTGGGGGTCCGCGATCGGCGCCGGCCCGGCCTCTGCCGGGTGGTTGTTCTCCGGCGGCGGCGCGTCGGCTGGTCCGCGCTCATCCGTGTTCATTCCCGGCTTCCTCATCACCCCGTCGGGAAAGTCCCGTCGGCGGTCTACCGGCCCCGAATCTCGTCTTTGGGCACCGCGCGGCAGATGAACTCGTCGAACCGCGGCACGGTGAACGCCAGTTCGCCGTGCGCGGGGCTGTAGACCATTCCCTTCCTGATCATTTGGGCCCTCAGCGGACCAAGGCTGGTGATCTTCACTCCCAGAATGTCCGCCACGTCGCCCGTCCGCCGCGGCCCCGGCCCCGCCTCGGCCATTGCCCGCAAGAACCTTTTCTCGCGGGGCGTCAGCCGATCAAAGCGCACGCGGAAGAAGTTCCGGTCGAGCCTGCCAGACACGGCCACGGTCGCATCAAGTATTACCTGCAAGGCGATGGGGCTGACCGTCGCCAGATTCCAGGCCTGGTATCCCCATTCCTGTAGGAAGTAGGGATAGCCTTGCGTCTTGTCGTAGATTTCCCGCAACGCATCCCGGTCGAACTCGACCCCGGCGAGTCGCGCCGGTTGCTGGAGGGCGCGTTCACTCTCCGCCTCCGACAAGGCGCCGACTTCCGGAAACGCGAACAGGCGCTCCGCATATGACTTCGATTCCCCGGCCAGGCCCGGAAGGACCGGCAAACCGGCGGCGATCAGCGCCACCGGAATCTGATGCTGCTGCGCCTGGTGCATCGCCATGATCAGCGCGCCGAGTTCCTTCTGTGTGAAATACTGTATTTCGTCGATGAGCAGCGCCACGGCGCACTGCCTCTCTTCGGCGGCCTCGCCGACGGCCACGAAGAGTTTCGGGAGATCGAGTTCGATGTCGCCGGAGTCGGCTGAGCCTGGTTCCGGGTCGATGTCAATCTCGACCGAGACGTCGGCGTACTTGTACTTCACCGTCAATGCGCCAAGAAAACTGCGCAGGACCCGAAGCGCCCGCTTGACCTTTTGCCCGACGCCCGCGACCCTGTCGAGGTCGAACAGCAGGCCTTTGAGGCTGGTCGCCAGCAACGGCGCCATCGGCTTCCCCTCATGCGCCTCAATGGAGATCGTGCGACAACCATCCGCTCGCGCCCGCCGCGCGATTTCGTTCAACAAGACGGTCTTCCCGACGCCGCGAAGTCCAGTGAGCACCATGCTCTTCTCGGGACGCTTCGCCCTCAGTCGCCCCAGCAAGATTCGCGCCTGCTCTAATATCGGCTCGCGCCCGGCAAGTTCCCGCGGCGGCGAGCCAGCGCCAGGCGAGAAGGGGTTCGTGATAGGGTCCATCGTCTTCTACACGATTATACACTAGTATACTGCGTTTCGAGTATCAAAATAAACACGATTTTTCGCTAATATACGTCTGTTAAGATATAAAGAGATAAACTCTGTATAACCATCACCGGCCTCGGTGTCCGCGCGATCAGAGTTCGCTCTTGAAGACCTTGCCGTCGCACACCGCGAAGCGGGGTTTCCCCGTCAGTTTCCAGGCATCGAACGGGGTATTGCGCGACTTCGAGCGGAAGCGCCGCTTGTCCACCGTCCACTCCTCGTCGGGGTGAAAGATGGTGATGTCGGCCGGCGCCCCGATGGACAGCGTGCCGCCCGGCAGGCGCAGGATACGGGAGGGATTGAGCGACATCTTCTCGATGAGCCGCGGCAGCGTGAGGTGGCCGGGCTTCACCAGCCGGGCGATGGCCAGGCCCAGGCAGGTCTCCAGGCCGATGATGCCCATGGGCGCGTAGGGGAACTCCAGCGCCTTCTCTTCCTCCGTGTGCGGCGCGTGGTCGGTGGCGATGACGTCGATCGCGCCATCCACCAGGCCGGCGATCACCGCCTCCACGTCCTCCGGCACTCGCAGCGGCGGGTTCATCTTGTACGCCGGGTTGTAGCCCGCGCAGGCCTCGTCGGTGAGCGTGAAGTGGTGCGGGCAGGCCTCCGCCGTGACCGGCAGGCCGTCAGCCTTGGCCCGGCGAACAATCTCCACCGACCCCGCGGTCGAGATGTGGCAAATATGCACGCGCCCACCCGTGTGCCGGGCGAGGATGATGTCGCGCGCCACCATCACCTCTTCCGCCGACGCCGGAATGCCCGGCAGGCCGAGTTTCATGGAAATGAAACCGGCATGCATGACCCCGGCGCCGGAGATGCTCTTGTCCTCCTCGTGGCAGAGGAGCGGCCGGTTAAACATCTTGGAGTATTGCAGCGCCTGCGACATCACGCCGGCGCTGGCCACCGGGTCGCCGTCGTCGGAGAAGGCCACGGCGCCGGCCTGCGCCAGCGCGCCCATCTCGCTCAGTTCCTCTCCCTGGCGTCCGCGGGTAATGGCCGCGATGGGATAGACCTTGGCCAGCGACGCCCGCTTGCCCTGCACCACCACGTACTCCACCTGCGCCTCCGTATCCAGCGGCGGCCGGGTGTTCGGCATGCAGGCGATGCTGGTGAAGCCGCCATTGAGCGCGGCCTGGGCGCCGGTGGC
>JACQVU010000530.1 GCA_016209585.1 Planctomycetota bacterium | reverse complement strand
GCCCACAAGCACCTGGAACGGGCAGGTGGCGGCGGGGCGCTCAGCGTGGGTGACCGCGCGCGCGTGATCATGGAGGCCGCCAGGGAGGTCGGGCCCAGCCTCTTTTTCTCGCTGCTGGTGATCACGGTGGCGTTCCTGCCGATCTTCGTGCTGGGGGAGCAGTCGGGGCGGTTGTTCAAGCCGCTGGCCTACACCAAGACCTTCTCGATCGCCGCGGGCGCGGTCCTGGGCGTCACCGTGGTGCCGGTGCTGATGGTGTATTTCATTCGCGGCCGGATTCCGAGGGAGGAAAGCAACCCCATCAACCGCTGGTCGATGCGGCTCTACGAGCCGTTTTTTCACCTGGCGATGGGCCACCCCCTGGCCGTGCTTCTCGTGACGGTGACGCTGGGGGCGACGGCGCTCTACCCGGCCACGCGCATCGGCTCGGAGTTCATGCCGGCGCTGGACGAGGGCGACCTGCTGTACATGCCCACGACCGACCCCAGCATCAGCGTGTTGAAGAGCAAGGAACTGCTCCAGCAGACGGACAAGATGATGAAGAACGGCCGCTTCCCCGAGGTGGTCAGCGTGCACGGGAAGATCGGCCGGGCAGAGAGCGCCACCGACCCGGCGCCGCTCTCCATGATCGAGACCGTGGTGCAACTGGAGACCGACCAGTCGAAGTGGCGAAAGCGCAAGGTGACCCGGTTCTTCAGCGACTGGCCCGCCTGGCTGAAGTGGCCGCTGACGCACACCTTCTGGCCGGAGGAGCAGACCATCACCATCGCGGAACTGGTCAACGGGGAGATGGAGGGCGGCCAGCCGCTGGGCTATTTCACGGCGCCGGACGGCACGCGCCACCCCGGGCTGAACCAGGCCGTGAGCATTCCCGGAGTGGCCAACGCCTGGCCCTACCCCATCGAGAACCGGATCAACATGTTGTCAACCGGCATCAAGACGCCGGTGGGAATCAAGATTCTCGGCCCCGACTTCCAGACCCTGGCCGCGACGGCGGAACGGGCCGCCATCGCGTTGCGCACGGTGCCGGGAACGAGCTCCGCGTACGCGGAGCGCACGTTCGGCGGCTACTACCTGGACTTCGACGTGAAGCGCGAGGAGGCCGCGCGCTACGGCCTCACGACGGCCGACGTGCAGGAGGTGGTGCAGACGGCGCTGGGCGGCATGAACGTCACCACCACCGTCGAGGGGCAGGAACGCTACCCCGTGAACGCGCGCTATCCGCGCGAACTGCGCGACGATCTGCCGGCGCTGCGCCGCGTGCTCGTGCCCACGCCCACCGGCGCGCATGTTCCGCTGGAACTCCTGGCCGACATCCGCATCCACCCCGGCCCGCCCATGATCCGCAGCGAGAACGCCCAGCACACGGCGTGGATCTACGTCGACATCGCCGGCCGCGACCTGGGCGGCTACGTGGCCGAGGCCAAGAAGGTCTTCGCCGAACAGGTGCCGCTGCCCGCCGGATACACGGCGGTCTGGTCGGGCCGGTTCGAGTACCTGGAGAAGGCCAACGCCCGCCTGGCCGTCGTGATTCCCATCACCTTCGCGCTGATCGTGCTCCTCCTCTACGTGGCCAACAAGTCCTGGTTCCGCGTCGGTGTGGTGCTGCTGGCGGTGCCGTTCAGCCTCATCGGCGCCCTCTGGTTCCTGTGGGCGCTGGATTACAACATGTCGCTGGCGGTCTGGGTGGGAATCATCGCCCTCCTGGGCGTCGACGCCGAGACCGGCCAGGTCATGCTGCTCTATCTCGACACCACCTACGACCGCTTCGTGGTCGAGGGGCGCATGCGCGGCCCGGCCGACCTCTACGCCGCCATCCACGAAGGGGCGGTGAAACGCATCCGGCCCAAGACCATGACCGTGACCACCGACATGATCGGCCTCCTCCCGCTGCTCTGGGCGACCGGCACCGGCGCCGACGTCACCCGCCGCCTGGTGGCGCCGCTCATCGGCGGGATCACCATCAGTTTCGTCATGGAACTGCTCGTCTACCCCGTGATCTTCCTCCTGGCGAAGCGCTGGGAGAAGCGCAAGGAGTGGGGCGGGCGGGCACTCGTCTGACGCCTGGGCTGAAGTCCGTCACGGAAGCCGCCGCGGTCGGCGGGGAGTTCAACGGGAAAGGTCAACCATGCGGGCGTTTCGCGTGTTGGTGTGCGCCGTGGCGATACTGTTCGTCCTCTCGCTGAGCGCCGGTTGCCCCGGTGGTCGATTGAAGGATCGGCCGAGCCACGACCACGGTTCGCATCACTAGGAGCCTGTCGGTGGCCAGGAGCCAGGGGTCGGTGGCCAGATGAACGATTCCTCACGCGGTCGGTCCAAGGGAAGGATTCGCGCGGCCGCGTTCGCGACGGCGGACGGCATGTTTCTCTCGGCCGTGGGCGCGGTGGCCACCCTCGTCATGCATTGGACGCACGAATCCGACTGGCCGCTGGCGGTCTGCATGCTGGTGGGAATGGCGGCCGCGATGGTCGTTCAAACGGTCATGGCGCTGCTCGCCACTCCGCTGCTCGGCGCGATCGAGACCATGGTCCCGTCGATGGCGGTCGCGATGATCGCCCCCATGAGCGTCTGCCTCTTTCACATGGTGGGGCGCGAACCCGCGATGGGTGAGGCGATCCTCATGGGGGCGTGCTTCGGCGTGGGCATGTTCGTGTTCCTCCTGCTGCACGGCGCGATCTGCCGCCGGCGAGTGAGCCGGTTCGTTCCCGCGAACTGGGGGCCGCCATGAGATCGGCTTGGGATCGGCGCGCCCGGTTCTACGACGTTTGCGAAGGCGCCAGCCGCCGGCATGTGCCTTCCAAACAGGCGCTTTTCGCCGACATGCGCGGCCGCGTGCTGGTGGTCGCCGTGGGCACGGGAGCCGACGTCCGCTGCTTCCCCCCGGGGCTGGAGATCACGGCGATAGACATCAGCCCCGCGATGCTGCGCCGGGCGGAGGGGCGCGCGCGCGCCTACCGGGGCAAGATCACGCTGGAGGAGGGAGACGCGATGAACCTCCGGTTCGCCGCCGACTCCTTCGACACCGTGGTGACCTCGTGCACGATGTGTTCGGTGCCGGACCCGGTGCGCGGGCTTCGGGAACTCCATCGCGTGCTGCGTCCGGACGGCCGGCTGCTCATGTTCGAGCACGTTCGCAGCCGCAACCGCCTGCTCGGGTGCATGCTTGACATCATGACGCTCATGACCAGGTGGGGAGGCACCGAGATGAACCGCGACACGATTCGAAACGCTCAGGCCGCGGGGTTCACGCTCACCAGCGTTGAGAGCGTGTACCAGGACATCATTCTCGCGATCCGTGGCGCGAAACGGCGCGACGGCGCGATGGACGTTCGGTGAGACCTCATGGATGAATTCCCAAAAAGTTTCCGGAAGACGTCGCCCGCGGTGGGCCAGACGGGTCCGGGTTCCTGACCGCTCCCGAGCGGTCATGTCAACCGCGCGGCTTCGGCCGCGCGCCTGTTCTCAAGCACGGGAGGCTCCCATGACCACGATTCGCTCCTTCTCCACGCTGCTCTCCTTCGGCGCGGCCCTCGCCTTCGCCGGCGGCTGTTCGTCCGGCGACGGCCACGACCCGGCGGGCGGCGGCCACGACCACTCCACCGCCGCCGCGGACCTCAAGAAGCAGGACGGCACGTACGAGCCGAAACCCACCGGCGAGAAGTCGAAAGACAAGATGTCGGAAGGCCTGATGCTCATGGACGTCACCTGCCCGGTCTCCAAAGACCAGGCGGTGCAGGAGATCTCCAGCGAGCACAACGGCAAGAAGGTCTACTTCTGCTGCAAGGGCTGCATCGACGACTTCAAGAAGGAGCCGAAGAAATACGGCTTCTGATCTCGACCACTCTCGCGGAGCGAGCGGCACGGCGTGACGCCCGGCGGGTCGCGCCGCGCCGCGCCGCCGCCCGCGCCCGCGCGCGGGTGACGGCGTTCCCCGTGACGTCGGCGGCCTTCGTGGCGCGCTCGAAGCGGGGTACAATGAGGCGACCGGCCGCCCGGCGCCGGCGAACGTCGGTCAACGAAGCAACCTGACGATGGCTGAGAGCGCGACAACCTCCGCGTCGAACCAGGCGCAAGAAGGTGATCGCCTTCTGGAACAGGAGATCGTGCGCCGCATTCTCACCGTCTGCCGGCCGGAGAAGATCATTCTCTTCGGCAGCCGCGGGCCTCCAGTCGTCGATGGCTGATCGCGACCGGCGAGTCGACGTCCACGGGATGAAAATGTCGCTACCGCTCGTGCGAAGGTCCACGTGCGCAGCCCGGATGTTCACGAAGGCTCGCGAAGCGGTTGGATCCGGCGGGCGTCGCGACTCAGCCTCGCGCTTTCCAACGAGTCGCCCCACCACCCGCGTCCCCGCGCGAGTGCTGGCGTCCCTCCCGGCCTTGGCGCTCACGCTGGCGCTGGCACTGGCGCCGGCGCCGGCGGCCGAAATCTCACCGTCGGCGCGCGAAACGCCCGCGGCCTCATCACCGCCACCGCCGCGGGCGGGGGCGACGTCGCCGCCTGGGGAACCGCTCCCCCTGAGCGAGGCCTTGGCGGCGTTCGTCGCGGGGTGGCCCGCGTTCGAGCAACCGGCGCGCGTCATCACGTCGCCCGCGCTCGTCGCCGATGGTGCACGTCTCTCCGCTGCCGGGGCGCTCGCGAAGTCTACCGGGCGCGAGCAGCGGGCGAGGGTGGACGACGACCGCGCGCGCGCCGCCTTGGCCGCCGCACAGGCCACGGCCGGCCACCGCTCCGCCTCCGCGCGGGGTCTGGCCGGAGCGCGCTCTGCGGCCTTCGCGCTGGCGGCGGCGCGGGTGGAACGGGAACGGGCGCGCGCGCGCCTGGTCGAGGCCGAGCGCGCCGCGCTGGACGGGTTGTGGAGCGCCATTCGCGCGGCGCAGGCGCGGGCGGACGACCCCACCGCCGACGCGGGGGAGCGCCAGGCGGCTGGGGAACTTCTGGGGCTGTTGTCGCGCCGGTATGACGCCACCGCGGTCAGCGCCCCTTCGTTCGATGCGCCGTCGGCGCTCGCGGGGTCGCCTCCCCCGGAAGCGGCGCGCTACCCGGAGGTCAACGCGCTGTGGAGGGGTCTGGCGCGGCACGACGCGCAGCGGCTGGCGCGGTCACTGCCCGCGCTGCGCGCGGCCCTCGCGGCGGCGCGGCGGCGCGCGCTGCTCTTGGCCGGCGGCATGCTCGGCGCGCGGGGTTCACGCGAGGACGTGACGCCGACGCCTCGCGTGACGCTGGTGGACGGCCAGACGCTGGCGTTGCCGGACTACGTGGCCCGGCTTGAAGCGGCGGTCCGCGCGCGGGAGTCCGCTCTCGCCGACGCCGAGGCGCGAGAGAGAGAACTGGCTGAGGCCGGCGATGCCCTGGCCCGGCGCCTGCTTGACCGCGCGGCCCGGCACTGGAACCGTCACTCCGCACCCAGTAGGTGACACGACACCGCCGAAATCGGCGAGAGTCGAATGCAAACGCCCTCACGGGCGCGCCACGAGCCGGGCGCGCTCCGTTCAAGCCAAGGTTGTCACCACGCGAAGTGGGCGAAGGCCTTGTTGGCTTCAGCCATGCGGTGGACGGTCTCGCGCGTTTTCATCGCGCTGCCTTCGCGCTTGTAGGCCGCGATCAACTCGTCGGCCAGTTTGACGGCGGTGGGCTTTCCCTTGCCGCCGCGCACGGACTGGATGATCCAGCGGAAGGCGAGCGACTGCCGGCGCTTGGAGTTCACCTCCATGGGCACCTGGTAGTTGGCGCCGCCCACGCGCTTGGGGCGGACCTCAACCATCGGCTTGACGTTCTCAATCGCCTTGTTGAAGACCTCGATGGGCGGCTCTTCCTTGACGCGGTCGGCGACCACGCCGAGGGCGTCGTACACCACCCGCTGCGCGATGGACTTCTTGCCCTCATACATGAAGGTGTTGATGAACTTGGAGAGCAGGCGGGAGCCGAACTTCGGGTCGGGCAGCAGGAAACGCTCGGTGCTCTGGAACTTGCGGGCCATGCGAGATTACTTGGGCCGCTTGGCCCCGTAACAGGAACGCGAACGGCGGCGGTTGGGAACGCCCATGGCGTCCCGCGTGCCCCGGATGATGTGGTACCGGATGCCCGGCAGGTCGCGCACGCG
The DNA here is from genome assembly GCA_016209585.1 of Planctomycetota bacterium. Taxonomy (GTDB): domain Bacteria; phylum Planctomycetota; class UBA8742; order JACQVU01; family JACQVU01; genus JACQVU01. The sequence goes on along the minus strand of JACQVU010000530.1, from coordinate 8,025 downwards.
CCCGCCCCGCACCAGCACGATGGAGTGCTCTTGAAGATTATGGCCCTCGCCCGGAATGTAGGCCGTGACCTCTTTGTTGTTCGACAGCCTCACCCGGGCGATCTTCCGCAGCGCCGAGTTCGGCTTCTTGGGCGTCATCGTCTTCACCTGGACGCAGACCCCCCGCCGCTGCGGGCAGGAATCCAGCGCCTGGGATTTCGAGCTCCGGCGCACCGGCCGCCGCGGACTGCGAATCAACTGGTTGATGGTCGGCATCTTTCCTCGTCCCCTTCGGCAAAGGGGGTGGAAGTATACGGGGTCGGCCGATGGCCGTCAACCGCTTTTCATACGGATTCCGAGTCAACTTTCTTGAGGCTATCGGCCGCGGCCGCTAGGCTTACCATCCATGGGCGCACCTACGTTTCCGATCAAGGCCACCCGGTTGTTCATTGGCGGCGAGTGGACGGACGGCGAAGAGGGCCGCACCTTCGCGACCATCAACCCCGCCACCGAGCGGCCGGTGGCCGACGTCGCCTTCGCCTCCCCGCGCGACGTGGATCGCGCCGTGGCCGCCGCGCGCCGGGCGCTGGAGGGCGGCGACTGGCCGAAGATGGACGCCGCCGATCGCGGCCGCGTCCTCTACCGCGCGGCCGATCTCCTGGACCAGTGCCGCGACGAAATGGGCTGGCTGGAAACCATCGACACCGGCAAGCCCTACGGCGAGTCGCGCTTCGTCGACGTGGCCTTCACCGCCGAGGTCCTGCGCTTCTATGCCGGCGTGGCCACCCGCCACAAGGGCGCGGTGCTGCCGGTCCGCGGCAACCACTTCACCTACACCATCCGCCACCCGGTCGGGGTGGTGGCGGCCATCGTGCCGTGGAACTTCCCGCTGCTGCTCGCCGCCTGGAAGATCGGCCCCGCCCTGGCCGCGGGCTGCACGCTGGTGGTGAAGCCCTCGAAGGAGACGCCGCTGTCGGCGCTGAAACTGGCGGAGGTGCTCACCGAGGCCGGCCTGCCGACCGGGGTCTTCAACGTGACGCCGGGCAGCGGGTCAGTCACGGGCGAGGCGCTGGCGCGCCATCCGGGCGTCGACAAGATCGCGTTCACCGGGTCGACCGACGTGGGCCAGGGGGTGATGCGCGCCGCGGCGGAACACGTGACGCGCCTCTCGCTGGAGTTGGGCGGGAAGTCGCCCAACATCATCTTCGCCGACGCCGATCTCAAGAGCGCGGTCAAGGGGGCGCAGAACGGCATCTTCTATAACAAGGGAGAGGTCTGCGCCGCCGGCTCCCGGTTGCTGGTGGAGGAGAAGGTTCACGACGAGGTGGTGAGCGCGCTGGTGGCGCGGGTGGAGAAGATCAAGGTGGGCGACCCCTTCGACAAGGAGACGCGCATGGGGCCGGTCTGCGGCCAGGCGCAGTTCGAGCGCGTGCTGCGCCACATCGACGCCGGCCGCCAAGAGGGCGCCCAGGTCGCGGCCGGCGGCGGCCCGGCCGCGCCGCCCGGCGCCGGCTATTTCATCAAGCCCACCGTGCTGACCCGCGTCGACAACCGCATGACCGTGGCGCAGGAGGAAATCTTCGGGCCGGTGCTCACCGTGATCCCGTTCAAGGACGAGGCCGACGCCGTGAAGAAGGCCAACGACGTGCGCTACGGGCTGGCCGCCGGCGTCTGGACGCGCGACGTGGCCAAGGCCCATCGCGTGGCGCACGCGCTTCGCGCGGGGACGGTGTGGGTGAACACCTACAACCAGTACGATCCCGCGGCCCCCTTCGGCGGCTTCAAGGCCTCGGGCTTCGGGCGCGAGTTGGGAGAGGCCGCGATCGACATGTACACGGAGTCTCAGACCGTGTGGGTAGACTTGACGTAACAACCCTCCAACCCCCAACCTCCAACCCCCAACCCTCAACATGTCATACGGCAACCTGGTGAAATACGAGGCGCGGGAGGGGATCGCGACGCTGACGCTCGACGACCCCCCCGCGAACACCTACACCTACGACATGAACCGGGAGTTGGATGAGGCCATCCTCGACGCCCGCATGGACGACGAGGCGCACGTCATCCTCCTCACGGGAGCGGGCGAGAAGTTCTTCTCAGCCGGCGCCAACATCAAGATGCTGGCGGAGGTGACGCCGCGCTTCAAATACTTCTTCTGCCTCCACGCCAACGAGACGCTCAACCGGCTGGAGCAGACCCCGAAACTGGTCATCGCCGCGCTCAACGGCCACACCGTGGGCGGCGGCCTGGAGATCGCCATGGCCGCCGACCTGCGCGTCGCGAAAAAGGGCGCCGGGCAGATCGGCTTGCCGGAAATCAACCTCGGCGTCCTGCCCGGCACCGGCGGCACGCAGCGGCTCTCGCGCCTGGTCGGCAAGAGTCGGGCGCTGGAGATCATGATTAGCGGCGAACTTCTCTCGTTCGAGAAGGCGCACGACCTGGGCATCGTCAACGCGATCTTCGAACCCCAGAACTTCCTCGGCCAGGCCCGCGACTACGCCCGCCGCTTCTGCCCGCCGAACAAGGCCTCGAAGGCGGTGGGGCTGATCAAGCGCGCCTGCCAGACCGGGCCTGAAATCCCCTTCGAGACCGCGCTGGCGCTGGAGCGCGAACTTCAGCAGCAACTCTTCCAGAGCGACGACGCCAAGGCCGGCATCGCCGCCTACCTCAACAAGGGCCAGGCGGCCTTCAAGGGAAAGTAGCCGGCCACGGGGTATGATGCCGGACGATGAAGTGGCGGGGACTCCTTCTGGTCTACGTGGCCTTCGTGGCCGCCGTCTGCTTCGTCGTGCTGACGCGGCTCCGCGACTGGGGGCCGCCCGTGCTCCCGAAAGTGGAAGCCGCGCGGGCGTCGCTGCGGCGCATCTGGTCGGAGGGCGGGCGGTTCGCCGTTCTGGAACGCCAACGCGCCGAGGCCCTGCGCGCCGGAGCGACCGACGACGCCCTGCTCCTGAAGCGCGAACTGGCCGGGATCGCCGCGCGCCTGCGCGAGCGGCTGCTGGCGTTCGCCGCCGCCCATCCGGATGTCGAGCCTGAAGAGGTGGCGGGCGGCGCGCTCTACGCGGCCGGCGTCGCGGGCGCGCTGGGCGGAGCGACCGACGCCGCAGCCGGCGACGCCGCGGCGGCCATGCGCGAAGCCCTGGGGCGCGGAGCGATACGCGCGCGGCTTCCCGCGGTCGCGACGGGAGACCTCCACTGGGTTGAACATCTCCCTGAAATCGAAGCGGCTCGGCCCGTCGAGTCGCCCGCGCGCGCCGCGGGGCTGTTCACGGCCGCGGCCACGCTCTACGTTCGACTGGCGTCCGGCGGCGACGAGACGGGGATCTCGCCGCGGGTCGACGCCCTCCGCGAGCGCGCGCTGCTGGCGGTGTGCGAGTCGCTGCTCCACGCCGTCGCCCCCGACGACGCCGACGCCGACGCCGGCGGGAGCACGGCCGCCGCGGAGCCGCCGGCTGCCCCGCGTTTCCTGGCCTTCTCCGCGTTGGCGCGCTGGGAGAGGGCGTTGCTTCGTGCCCGGACCGATCCGGTGGCGGCCGCGGCGCTGTTGGCCGGAGCGCGGCTGGCCGGCGATAGCCCGGCGGAGTCGCCGGTCGCGCTGCGGGAAGCGATGGCCGCCACGCGGCGGGCGTGGGAGAGGGCGCCGGACGACGCCGTGGCGCTGGCCGCGCTCGTGGCGCTCTGTTGCCACGACGAGGCCTGGGCGCGCGGAAGCGACCGGATCTTTGACCCTTTTCTCGCGGTCGAGTACGTGGACCTGGCGGCCGACGCCGAGCCGCCGGCTGACCCGTCCGCCGACCCGCATCGCGCGACACCACACGCGAACACCGCGCCTACTGGCGACGCCCCAAAGGCGCCGGCTGACCCCTTGGCGGCCGCGCTGGCGCGCCTTGATCTGCTCCCCTTGTGGGGCCAGGCGCTCCGGCAGGCGACGCGGCTCGCCGACCAGCCGCTCCAAGCGCGGGCGCTGGCGCTGGACACCAAAACGCTCGCCGACGCCCGCGCCGAAATCGAGGCGCTTTTCCAGGCAGACCCGAACGGCGTGACGCCGGAGATGCGCGCCGCGCGCCTCTACGCCGGCATGCGCCAGACGCTGGCCGAGGAGGCGGCGCCGGACCGGGTCTCACCGGCCGCCGGGGTCGAGGCGCTGGTCGCCGACGGGGCCTTCGTGGCCGGCCTTCCCGCTTCGGCGCGGGAGGACCTGGCGGCAAGGGCGGCGCTCGCCCGAATGCCGGCGTTCTCCGGCGAGTCGGCCGTGGCCGTGGAGCGCGCGCGGCTGGCGCTGGAGGCCGCGGACCTCATTCAGCGCCGTCTCCAGGAACAGCCCGACACGATTCGGCTCGACGGCCTGCGCTCGCGCGTGTTGTGGTCGTGGCGGCAGTTCATCCTGGCCACGCACCGGCGCGAACTGGAAGCCCGCGTCGCCGGCGCGCCGGGGCAGGCGCCCCTTCCCGGCGAGGCGCATACGCTGCGCGCGCGCCTTTTGTGGGACTCCGCGGCCGAACCCGGCGACAACACGCCGGAGGAGACGGAAGCACGGCTGGAGGCCGCCATCGTCCTGGCGCGGCGCGGCGCGGATGAAAGCGGCGGCGCGCCCGCCGCCCGGCTCACGCTCTCGCGCCTTCTCACGGTCAAGGGCAGCCTTTTGCAGCGGCGGGCGATGGGCCGTGACGACGGTCGCCCCGACATGGGAAGGCTGCTGACGGCGACGACGGCATTCAAGGAGGCCGTGCGGGCGGCGCCCGATAACGCCGAACCGATGGACGCGCTGCTGGCGCTCTGGCGCATGTCGGGCCAGCGGGCCAAGGCCCGCGACTTCCTGGCGCAACTCGACGCCGAGCAGGTCCCGTTGCCGGCGGCGACACGCGCGCGGATTCAGGCCTTCATCGCCGGCGATCCGGGCGGCGCCGGCCAGTCCCCGCACGGCGAGCCGACGCCGGAGATGCGCGAGAAGTTGCGCGCCCTGGGACTCGCTCCCGCGGCGCGCCCCGAATGACCCTCTCCCGTGATTGTTACGCCATGCTCACTCCGCCCGGCCGCGGCGGGGTCGCGGTCTTCGCGCTCGCGGGGCCGGGGGCGGCGGCCTTCGTGGCGCGCCGGTTTCGCGCCCGGCGCGCGCCCTCAGTCGGCGACCTCACCGTGGCGACCGTCACCGACCACGCCGGCCACGCGGTGGACCAGGCCGTGGTCGCCGCGCCCGCCGGAGGCGGGGGGGTGGAAGTCTGCCTGCACGGTTCCCCCGCCGTCGCGCGCGCCTTCGCCGCGCTGCTGGAGCGCGAGGGTTTCACGGCCGCGACGGAAGAGGAAACGCTCGCCCTCGTCGGCCTCGCCGGGTTTGACGCCCACCGCGCCCGCGCGCTGCGCCTCGCGCTGGCGGCCCGCACCCGCGCGGCGCTGGCGCTGCTCCTGCGCGAGGCCTTCCCCGCCGCCGCCTCGTCCCCCGAAGACGCGGGGCGCGACTCGGCCACGGCCCGCGCCTCGGCCAGCCTCGGCCGGTGGCTGGCATGCCCGCCAGCCATCGCGGTGATCGGCCCGCCCAACGCCGGCAAGAGCACGCTGGCGAACGCGCTGTTCGGGCGGGAGTGTTCCATCGTCAGCCCGACGCCGGGGGCCACCATCGACCCCGTCGAGTGCTGGATATCACTCGCCGGCCTTCCGGCGCGCCTCGCCGACACCGCCGGTCTCGGCGACGACCCCCGGACGGCGGCCGAGGAAGAGGCCATGCGCCTGGCCGAGGAAGTCGCCGCGCGCGCCGACCTGCGGCTGGTGGTGATCGCCGGCGCCGGCGGCGCGCCCCTCGCCGCGCGCTTCACCCGGCTGGCGGCGCGCGCCCCGGTGGTCATCGTGCTGAACAAGCGCGACCTGCCGGGGTTCTCGCCGCGCGCGCCGGCCGCGCTCGGCGCGGCGGGCGCGGTGGCGCTGCCGGTTTCAGCCGCGCGCGGGGAGGGCGTGGAAGAGGTTCGCCACGCCCTGCTCGCCGCGCTCATGGGGGTCTCGGCGGCGGCGCGCCTTCTCGCCGGTGGCCTGGAGGCGATCCCCGGACCATTGGCGTTCCCGGATGAAAGCCCATCAGCCCGTCGGTAAAGTCATGACGAGGCGAAAGATGACGCCGGTTCGCCCGACGTTTGGTGGCGGCGCGCTGTCGCCGGGGGCGGGCGCGGATACAATGGCGGCCGCGAATGGGGAAAACCGCCGCTTCCGTTTCTCCGGGGTTGACGATGGCGCCGCGTTCCACGGCGGCCACGGCGGCGTCGCCCCCGGTCGTGCCCCCGCCCGCGCGGATCCGCTCGGCCGCGGCCACGCCGGGGCTGGAGGCGGCGCGCCGCCTCCTTTCAGAGCGTTTCGGCCTGGCGGCCTTCCGGCCGGGGCAGGAGGAGGCCATAGCGGCCGCCCTGGCCGGGCAGGACGCCCTGGTGGTGATGCCCACGGGCGCCGGGAAGTCCCTCTGTTACCAGTTGCCGGCGTTGCTGCTGCCGGGGCTGACGCTGGTGGTCTCGCCGCTCATTTCGCTGATGAAAGACCAGGTGGATCGCCTGGTGTCGCGCGGGGTGAACGCCGCGGCGGTGAACAGCACGCTTTCTCCGGACGCCCAGCGTGACACGCTGGCGCTGGCGGCGGCGGGCGAGGTGCGGTTGTTGTACGTCGCGCCGGAGCGCTTCCGGTCGTCGCGGGTGTTGGCGCTGCTGTCGGGCGAGGCCCGGGTGAGCCTGGTGGCGGTGGACGAGGCGCACTGCATCTCGCAATGGGGCCACGACTTCCGGCCCGACTACCGCGACCTGCCGGAAGTGATCGCGCGGGCTGGCCGCCCGCCGGTGGTGGCGCTGACCGCCACCGCGACGCCGCGGGTGCAGGAGGACATCGCGGCCGCGCTGAAGATGCGCCAGCCTCGGGTGCTGGTGCAGGGGTTCGACCGCGTCAACCTGCGGCTGGAGGTGCGCCGCGCGGCGAACCGGGGCGCGAAGATGGCGGCGCTGCGCGCCCTGGTGCGTCCGCGCGAGGGGGCCATCGTCTACTGCGGCACGCGGCGCGCCGTGGACGAGGTGGCCGGGGAACTGCGTCCGCTCGGCGCGCGCGCCTACCACGCCGGGTTGCCGGACGAAGAGCGCGCGCGGGTGCAGACCGCCTTCATGGCTGGCGAAGAGCATCTGATCGTGGCCACCAACGCCTTCGGCATGGGAATTGACCGCGCCGACATCCGGCGCGTGGTCCATTACGACGCGCCGCAATCGCTGGAAGCCTATTATCAGGAGGCCGGGCGCGCGGGGCGCGACGGCCAGCCGGCCCAGTGCGTGCTGCTTTTCGCGCCGGGCGACCACCGCCTTCTCGAATTCTTCCTCCGCGGGCAGAACCCCGATCTCGCCCTCATCCGGGAGGTTTACCGGCGGACCGTGGAGGCCGGACCGGCCGGCGCCGGCGTCGCTGACCTCGACCGCCGGTTGCCGGGGTCGCCGTCGCGGGCCGAGATCGCCACGGCGTTCAACGTCCTGCGCCGCGCCGGCCACGTGGAGCCGGCCGCGTTCGCCGCCGGCCGCCACTGGTTGCGGGTGGCGGCTGGGCCGGAGGAACTGGCCCGGCGCTTCGCGACCGACGGCCTGGCGCTGGCCCTGTTGCAACGGCTGGAGGCCGCCTTCGGCCCGCGGCTGGCGAGCGGCCTCTCTGCCGCGGCGGCCGATCTCGCCGAGGCCCTTTCGCGCAAGGTGGCGCGCGTGGGCGAAACCCTTTGCATGCTGGCGGCGCGCGGGGCTATTGAGCATCACCCTCCGTCGGCGTCAACCTCGGAGCGGCACGTCGTGACGCCCCCGGTGGTGGACCCGGCCGGTCCCGCGCTGCGCCTCGACGAGCCGTGGCTGCGCGAGAAGGCGCGGCGGGATCGCGAGCGGCTCGACGTGATGTTACGTTACGCTCAGGGCGATCGTTGCCTGCGGCGGCAGGTGCTGGAGTATTTCGGCGAGGCCGCCCCCTGGAAAGCGTGCGGCGCATGTGGCGGGTGCGGGGCGGGGGGCGGGGGTCGGGAAGCTGACCTCTCTGTGGCCTCTGTGGCGACGGGGG